>NZ_JBFUAF010000018.1:0-105845 GCF_056406415.1 Arthrobacter sp. P1_C12_2
GACGACCAGATCCGGTCTTGAAATTTAGGGGATTGGCCGCCTCCGGTTCCCAGCTTTGCGCTGGTCTCCCTCGCGGCGACTTAGAAAACAATACACCCACCCGGCCCCCGCCGCAACTCCACCCCCCACACCCGCCCCACCACCCAAAAACCCCGCCACCACAGCCCAAAACCACCCACCACACACCCCACCACCGGCCCCGCCCCGCAAACCAGCACTATGCCGTGCATCACCGCCAAGCAGCCAACCAGCGCCGCCGGCCCGGCGGCCGGCATGGCCGCCCAGGCATCGGCAACCAAGCGTTAAACGCGAGAAGGGCCGGCAACCATATGGTTGCCGGCCCTTCTTCAAGCCACTGGCTTCAGGGGTACTGAATTACCAGGAAGACTTCGTGATGCCCGGGAGCTCACCGCGGTGAGCCATGTCGCGGAAGCGAACACGGGAGATGCCGAACTTCTGGAAGGTACCGCGCGGACGGCCATCGATGATGTCGCGGTTACGCAGACGTACCGGTGAGGCGTTGCGGGGCAGCTTCTGCAGGCCGAGGCGAGCAGCTTCGCGTGCTTCGTCGGTTGAGTTGGGATCAACCAGAGCCTTCTTCAGTTCGAGGCGCTTTGCAGCGTAACGCTCGACGATGACTTTACGCTGTTCGTTCTTAGCGATCATTGACTTCTTAGCCATGTGTTTAGCGCTCCTCTCGGAATTCGACGTGCTGGCGGATTTTGGGGTCGTACTTCTTCAGGACCAGACGGTCCGGGTCGTTACGACGGTTCTTGCGCGTCACGTAGGTGTAACCCGTGCCCGCGGTCGACTTCAGCTTGATGATCGGACGTACGTCCTTATCCTTTGCCATTAGAGCTTCACTCCTCGTGCCAGGATGGCGGCGACGACTACGTCAATGCCGCGCACGTCGATGGTCTTGATGCCACGCGCAGAGACCTGCAGGGTGACATTACGGCGCAGGGACGGAACCCAGTAGCGCTTCTTCTGGATGTTCGGGTCGAACCGGCGCTTGTTGCGACGGTGCGAGTGCGAAATGCTGTGTCCAAAGCCCGGCTCGGCTCCGGTCACCTGGCAGTGTGCTGCCATGACGACTCTCCTAAAAATAAATGAAACGGCTAACGGAGTTCCCGCTGACCGTGCGTTAAGCGGCGTCCGCATCCGGCTCCCTCCCCCAACCATCGGTTCCGCAGGATTCAGGCAGACGGCGCAAACCGTCTGGTTCCTCAATTGCGGCGAAGATTGTGGGCCACGGGCACCTGACGCTGGCGGTCCGTTGGACAGCCATCGCGAAGTGCCGGGATGCTGGGCGAATACAGGAATGCGCGCAACTTGAGCCCCTAACTACCGGCCTCCAGGACCGTCGACTATCTTCACGGGTCCTGCCAACCGGAGCAATTGCGCACGCTCCGCGCCACCTAGCGCCTACCAAGTCTACGAGTTCGGCGATTTAAAGACCAATCCATCGCTGAATGGTGTATAGGACAGTGCCCCACAGCCAGTCCCAGAAGAAGACCGGGCCCCTCCGAGGTCATATGCCCGACGAAGCCTTTTCACAGCCAAATGATAGGCAGCAAGGCGATTCTGGGTCCATGAACACACAACTTCTGACGAGCCGTCCCGGGGTTCGCCGCAGCTCCCGTGGCGCTGTGAACCCCTTCAGCGGGCAGCACCGGCGGCGGTTGCTGAGAGCGGATCTGCTGACGGTCCTTTTTTGGGCGTCCCTGGCGGGCGCCGTCGCTTTGTGGCTGGCCGACGGCGGAATGGCCGGCTTCTCGACTCCGGCCGGCTCCTTCACCGCACTTGGGATTGTGGCCGGCCTCGCCGGCATGGACCTGGTGCTTCTCATGCTGCTACTCGCGGCCCGTATCCCGCTGATCGACCAAACTGTCGGCCACGACCGCGCCCTCGAGTTCCACCGCAAGCTGGGCAAGCCCGCTTTGTACCTCCTGCTCGCGCACGGGATCCTGATTGCGGTCGGCTACGGCATGGCCGAAGGACTGGATCCTGTCAGCGAGGCGGTTGCGCTGTGGGTCCTCGTGCCGGACATGTGGCTGGCCTACATTTCCATGGTCCTGTTCATCGCCGTCGTCGTCACCTCCCTGGTAGCCGTCCGACGTCGATTCCCGTACGAATGCTGGTACGCCGTCCACCTCCTGACGTACGCGGCCGTCCTGACCGCGCTCCCTCACCAGTTCAGTGTGGGCGGCCTCTTTGCCGAAGGCACCTGGCAGCGCTGGTACTGGCTGGCACTGTGCATTGCAACGGGCGCCGCGTTGCTCTACTACCGCGTGGCCCAGCCGCTGGTGGCAACGTTCAGGCACCAGCTGACCGTCAAGCGGGTGGTGCGGGTGGCCCCCGGGGTGGTGAGCATCGAAATGTCCGGCCTGTGCCTGGACCAGCTGGCGGGCAGCGGCGGCCGGTTCTTTATCTGGCGGTTCCTGGCTCCCGGGCTGTGGTGGCACCCGCATCCGTTCAGCCTGTCCGCCGATCCCGTCAGTTTCGACGCCGCCGGCCAGGGCACGCTGAGGATCACCGTCCGTAACCTGGGCGGGGGTTCGGCCCAGCTCGCGTCGCTGAAGCCCGGCACCAAGGTGGCGCTGGAGGGTCCGTACGGGCTGTTCAGCACGGCCGCGCGGAGCCGCAACCATGTGGTTATGGTCGGTGCCGGAATTGGCATTACGCCCATCCGCGCCCTGCTGGAGAGCACGCCGTTCCAACCCGGGAACGCCACCGTCATACTCCGCGGCCACAGTGAATCCGAGCTTTATCTGGGCGAGGAAATCCTCGGTCTCTGTCAGCAGCGCGGAGCCACACTCTTCCACCTGACCGGCTCCCGCCCTGCCGGCGTCCGGACCTGGCTGCCGGAGAGCTCCGCACGTGCCGGCCACCGGCTCGCCAGTTATGACGCGAAGGTCGCCGATGCTGACGTGTACGTCTGCGGCCCCGCCGCCTGGGCGCAAAGCGTGCTTGAGGACGCCCGCGCCGCCGGCGTCCGGGAAGACCAACTCCACTACGAAAGGTTCGACTGGTGAGAACCCGCGCAGCAGTTTCAGCAGCCCTGGCTTCCGCCGGCATCCTTATTGCCGGCTGGCAGTCCGGCGTCCACATAGCCGATACCAGCAACTCCGTCGCGAGCGTGGCGGCCGGCACCACCAACACCGGAACCGAAGCGTCGGGCGCCGGCACGTCGGGCACGGACGACGCAACAGCTTCTTCCGGCTCGTCGGCCGGGGGCACCACGGGAGCCTCGGCCAAGGCCGTGGGGACGTACGCCGGCTCGGTCGTCCAGACCCGGTTCGGCTCCGTCCAGGTGCAGATCACCGTGCAGGCCGGAAAGATCACTGACGTCACGGCGCTCCAGCTGACCGATGCTGAACGCAAGTCCGTGCAAATCAGCAACCGGGCGGCCCCGCTCCTGCGCGCCGAGGTGCTCCAATCCCAATCCGCGAACGTGCAGACCATCAGCGGCGCCACCGTGACTTCCGACGCGTACTTGAACTCCCTGCAGGCGGCCCTCGATGCAGCCAACCTCTGAGCTGGGTGGCTCCGCCCTGAAGGCCAGGACGTTTGGCTCCATGGGCACCGTCATCAGCCTGACCGTTCCTGCCAGAGCCTTGGGAACAGCGGCCGTCCCCGGCACAGCGGGCGGGGAGCGCGTGCTCGACGCCGCGGCTGCCGCCGTCGAACGTGTGTTTGCCCGCGCGGATGCAACCTTCAGCCTGTACCGCCCCGATTCGGAGGCCAGCCGGCTGGCGCGCGGGGAGCTGTCCCTTCGGGACTCATCCGCAGGGATGCGGGACCGCTACGCGGAGGCGCTCAGCTGGCGGCTCAGGACGGGGGGCGCGTTCTCCCCGGAGCGGCCCGACGGCGTACTGGACCTTTCCGGGCTCATCAAGGGCTACGCGGTCGGGCAGGCCGGCGAGGCGCTGCGGAGCCGCGGAATCACCGACTGGTGCCTGAATGCCGGCGGCGACGTGCTGGTGATGGGCTCGCCCGTGCCGGGCAGCGGAACCTCGTGGGCGGCCGGGGTCGTAGACCCGCTGGACCGCTCGGCACTGCTTTCCGCCTACGGGCTGGGCGGACCAGGCACCCGGCGCGCCCTTGCGACGTCGGGCTCGGCGGAGCGGGGTGACCACATCTGGGCCGCGGGCTCCGGGGGCTGGGCCGCGGGCTCCCCCGGCGCCGAGTTCGTCCAGGTCTCCGTGGCTGCGGCAGATATTGTCACGGCAGATGTGCTAGCGACGGCGATCGTGGCCGGCGGGACGGCGATGCTGCACCGGGCCACCGACGGTTGGGAGATCGATGTGCTCGCCGTCCGCCGCGGCGGGGAGCTGCTCGCGACGCCGGGGTTCCGCGCCTAGGGTGCCGTTCTAGAGGTGGGTCAGCTGGCCGTACTTCGGCTCCAGGCCGTCGCCGGACGACTTGCCGGTCACTCGCCGGACAACCCACGGGCCGGCGAATTCGCGGACCCATCGGGCATTCGCGCGGAGGGCGTCCACCCTGCTCAGCTCAGGCACCGGTGTCATGGGCGGGACGTCAATCGAGTGCTCGTGTGCCAGCACCGTGAGGACGCGCTTGGCCATGTTCGCGTGGCCGGCGGCGGACATGTGCATCCGGTCCGTGGCCCACATGCCCCAGTCGTAGTACTCGCTGAAACGCCAGTAGTCGACCAGCAGGGCACCGTGGTCCCCGGCGATGCCGCGGACCAGCTCGTTGTAGATTGCGGTTCGGCCGCGCATGGTGCCGAAAATCTTGGAGCCCCGCGCATCGAACCCGGTAAACATCACCACGGTGGCGCCGGTGGCCGCGAGCCTGCGGATTCCGGCGTCGTTTTCGGCCAGCAGGTCATCGATGTCGATCTTGGGCCGGAGGATGTCGTTGGCGCCGGCGTAGATGCTGACCAGGGTGGGTTTGAGTGCGACGGCGGCATCCACCTGTTCGGCCAGGATCTGTCGGAGTTTCCGGCCGCGGATGGCAAGATTCGCGTACCCGAAGCCGGGATCGGCGGCGCCAAGCCCCTCTGCCACCCGGTCCGCCCAGCCCCGGACTCCGTTGGGCCGGGTGGGGTCGTCGTCGCCGACGCCTTCCGTAAAGGAGTCTCCAAGGGCTACATAGCGGGACGTGAAATCCATGAATCCAGTCTGCCAGCAGTTGCCGTGAGCAACAAAGACGGGACGACCGACGTCGGACGGACTGCGGCGCATTTAGCTTTCGCGCCTAGTTGTCGCGCAGGATCCAGTGGTCGTCGTCGAGGCGGGCCACGATCTTTTCGCCGATCCGGGCCAGGTCCGCGACGTCCTTGGGGCTCAAGGCGTCGAGGAACAGTGACCGGACCGCCTCGACATGTCCCGGAGCGAGCTTCACAATCGTCTGCATCCCGGCATCGGTCAGGTGTGCCGTGGTGACGCGGGCGTCGCCGGGGTGCGGCCGGCGCTCAAGCCAGCCGCGATTCTGCAGCTTGGTAACCACATGGGAGAGCCGGGACAGGGAGGCGCTGGTGCGCGCGGCGAGCTCACTCATGGGCAGGAAGCGCCCCTCGGCCTCGGACAGCATCGCCAGCACGTTGTAGTCGAACAGGGAGAGCTTGCCCGCGGCATGGAGCTGGGTATCCAGGGCGGCCGGCAGCATGGTGTTGATGCTGAGCTGGGCCAGCCAGGCCCGGCGTTCGTCGGCGTTGAGCCAGCGGGGTTCGGTCATGGCTACATTCTAGGAGACTGGAAGCTTGACGATTCAACTTCAGCCTGGGTAATTCCAGAAAACTTCCGGCCTGTCCGCGGCCAGCTACCGGTAGGCTGGCCGCATGTACGTAGTCTCCCTGACATACAAGGTCCCTGAGGACATTGTGGAGTTCCATCTTCCGGCGCACGTGACGTGGTTGCAGGCAGCCTTCGACGACGGCGTCTTCATGGTCGCGGGGCGCAAAATCCCCCGCACCGGCGGCCTGTTGCTCTCCAACGCGGACCGGGCAAGCCTCGACGCTGCCCTGGCCAAGGACCCGTTCTACGTCAATGGTGTGGCCGAATTCGAAGTCATGGAGTTCCATGCCAACAGGGTGGCTCCGGGCTACGAAAACCTGCTGGACAGCTGAGTCCCGGCGGCTACCCGGGGCCCTGGCCGCTGGCACGCTGATTCTGCAGCAGCTTCTTCAGGCCGCCCTTGCGCGGGACCCGCACGGGTTCAGGCCAGCGCGGCCGGAGCTGGTCGCCGAGGGTGACGCCGCGGAGCTTGCGTCCGAACAGGGGCAGCACCCAGTCGTGGACCCAGCGGCGCTGCCGGCGTTCCCACTCCCGCAGGCCCGGTTTCACCGGCGGCTCCCATTCCTTGGGCTTGATCTTGTGGGGCACGCCGAGATGATCCAGGACCTGTGAGGCAAGGTATTTATGGCCTGCCTTGGACATATGCAGCCGGTCCGAATCCCACATCCGCGGGTCATGGAATGCCTCGAAGCGCCAGTAATCCACCAGCACGGCGCCGTAGCGGCCGGCGATCTCGCGGACGCGCCGGTTGTAGAAGGCGTTCCGTTTCTTCAGCGGCTCCAGCAGGGCGGAGACCTTGACGTCGAAGCCGGTGAACAGCACCAGCGTTGCCCCCGTGCCGGCGAGCGCAGCCACCAGGGCCTCATAATCCCGCATGACGGCTCCGATGTCGGTCCCGAAATCCAGGATGTCGTTGCCGCCCGCGTACAGCGTGACCAGCGTCGGCTCCATGGCCACGGCGGGACCAAGCTGTTCGGCGATGATGTGGCGCAGCCGTTTGCTCCGGATGGCCAGATTGGCGTACTCCCACCCCGGCTGCGCCTTGGCCAGCTTCTCCGCCACCCGGTCGGCCCAGCCCCGCACGCCGTTGGGGAACCGGGGATCGTAGTCCCCCACGCCCTCGGTGAAGGAATCCCCCAAGGCAACAAAGACCCGCCGCCCACCCCGATCCGGAAGCAAAGGAAATGAACGCACCCCACCAAACTAACCACCGCAAAAAGCGGCCAGGGAAAGGGGAGGTTAACCCAAGGTGAGAACTGCCCAGCGAGCCGCAGTCGCCGGCCTACATAGGAGCGCACCGAAGGCGAGAACAGCACCGCGAGCGGCGCTGCTTTGCAGGGAGCGCACCGAAGGTGACCCACCCCCAAGACCGCAATCGCCGCTTTGCGAAGGAGCGCATCGCCGACTAAGGCCGCCCGCGGCCGCAGGAGGTGTCTAAGCGACGGCAAAGCAGCGATTGCGGGCGAAGCCAGCACACCGGGAGCGACGGCAAGTCGGCGGCGGAGGCGGAGTCGGCAGAGCCAGACCGCACCGGAGGCTTACAGCTCGGCTTTCCCCTGCCGCCAGTACCCCATGAACGCGACCTGCTTCCGGTCGATCCCCACGTCCCGCACCAGGTACCGCCGCAACTCCTTGACGGTGCCCGCTTCGCCGGCGATCCAGGCGTAGAACGGCAATGCCCCGGCGGGTTTGTCCGGGTTTTTGCTGGCTCCGATCGCCGCGGCGTCCATCTGGGCGGGGGTCTCCCAGAGGATGTCCTGGTCCACGTTCACGTCATCGGGTTCCGGGCCGGCCCCGCCGGCGGCGGCCTTGATGCCCACCCAGCCGGGTTCGGGAACGGCGGCGCGGACGGCCTCCCGCAGGAGTTCGCCGTGCGGGCGTGAGCGGCCAATCGAGGCGCCACGTGCCAGCCACGTGATTTCGACGTCGGCGTCCGACAACAGGCCCTGGAAGTCGCCGGCCTCGGGGACTTCCAGGAACGCGTGCCCGCTCATGTACGACGGGAGGCTTTCCAGGATGGCGCTGATGGCCGGAACAGCGGTCTCGTCACCGGCAAGCAGTACCCGCTGGGCCAGGCCAGGCCGCCATTCGATGCCGGAGTAGGTCTCCGCCGTGACACAGTGCGCGGCCCGGTTGTTGGGTCCGATGATCGTAAGGGCGTCGCCGGGCTTGGCGTTCAGGGCCCAGTTCGCGGCGGGTCCGCCGTTGCCGGCGGCGTCGAAGTGCAACACGAAGTCGACGTCGATCTCCGGGTAGACGGAGTCAAGGCGTTCCTGCCGCACGGTGTAGGTGCGCATGGAACCGCGGATCGCGGGATCCATGGCCAGCCACTCCTGGTACCAGCCGGACTGCTCCATCTGGAACACCGGCAGCGGCAGCTGGGTGCCGTCCGTGGCGAGGGACGGGATCATCAGCTTCACGCGCAGGTCCAGGGTTTCGCCGTGGACGCCGAAGTCGCGCAGGGAGTATCCGCCGAAGGTGACGCGGCGGAAATTGGGGCTGAGCTGCTGCACCGCGGCCACCGTCACGTCGAACGCCTGGGTCATCGGTTGGGTGGCCGGTTGGTCGCTGACCGCCGAGGGCGTGCGGCGTCCCCGCGCCCGGCTGATGTCTGCTGCCTTGGTATCCGTTGCACGGCTGTCTGTTGCGCTGCTGTTAACTGCCCTCATGGGACCAACTCCAGGGTTGCTGTTTCGGCTTTTGGGAACTCGGTGTGGTGCCGGCCGAGCGGAATGATCAGTGGCGTGCCGGAAATGGGATCGGGCAGCACCCGCGAGTCCAAGCCGAAGACGTCGCGCACCAGGTCCTCGGTGACCACGTCGGCGGCGGTGCCCTCGGCCACGATCCTGCCGCCCTTCATGGCGATCACGTGGTCCGCGTACCGGGCCGCCAGGTTCAGATCGTGCAGGACGATTGCCACGGTGGTGCCGCGCTGCCGGTTCAGGTCCGTGATCAGGTCCAGGACCTCCACCTGGTGGGCCAGATCAAGGTAGGTGGTGGGCTCGTCGAGCAGGAGCACCTCGGTTTCCTGGGCGAGCGCCATCGCGATCCGGACGCGCTGGCGCTGCCCGCCCGAGAGTTCGTCGACGTTCCGCCCGGCGAGGTCCAGCGTTTCGGTGGCTTCGAGTGCGCGCTGCACGGCAAGATCGTCGGCCGCGCTCCAGCTGCGGAAGAAGCCCTGGTGCGGGTAGCGGCCGCGGCCCACGAGGTCCCGGACCAGAATACCGTCGGGTGCGGTGGGGTGCTGCGGGAGCAGGCCGAGGATGCGGGCGAGTTCCTTGGCCGGGCGGGAATGGATGTCCTTGCCGTCCAGGGTGACGGTACCGCCGGCCGGTTTCAGCAGCCTGGACAGGCCGCGGAGGAGCGTGGATTTGCCGCAGGCATTGGCGCCCACGATCATTGTCACCTTGCCCTCGGGGATCTCCGCCGTGAGGCCTTCCACCACCCGGCGCTGGTCGTACTGCAGCGTCAGGTCCTTGGCGTTGAGAACTGCCATGTCAGGCGTCCTTTCGGTTGGCTGTGACCAGAAGCCACAGCAGGAACGGGGCTCCCAGCGCCCCGGTGACCACCCCGACGGGAAGGACCGTGCCGTCCAGCAGCAGGGGGGCGATGTTGGCGGCGAAGTAGTCCGCGGCGAGGACAATCAGGGCGCCGACGAACGCGCCGGCGGGAAGGCTGGCCTTGCCGGTGAAGCGGCGCGCGATGGGGCCGGCCAGGAAGGCGACGAAGGCCACGGGCCCGGCGGCTGCGGTGGCGGCGGCGGCCAGGGCGACGGCAACGGCCACCACGCCCAGCCGGGTGATGCCCACCCGGATGCCGAGTCCGGCGGCGGCGTCGTCCCCCAGTTCCAGGATGCGGAGCGGCCCGGCGAGAACGCCGACGGCGGGCACCAGGACCAGCAGCGCCAGCGCCAGCACTCCGGCGCGGTCCCAGCTGGCTGAGTTCAGGGATCCGTTCAGCCAGATCAGGGCGTCGGCCGCAGTGCGGATGTCGGTCCGCGTCATGAGGAAGTTGACCACGGCGTTCAGTGCCGCGGCGATGCCGATGCCGGCCAGGATGAGCCGGCTTCCGGCCGCGTTGCCGCGGTTGCCGCCGCCTGATCCGAAGGAAGCGCTGCGGGAGATTGTGTAGATCAGGACGGCTACGGCCAGGGCACCGCACAGTGCCGCACCGGAAACCGCTGCTCCGGAGGCGCCGAAAACGACGATGGCGGTGACGGCGGCCGCGCTGGCTCCGTAGCTGATGCCGATCACGTCCGGGCTGGCCAGCGGGTTGCGCAGCATGGTCTGGAAGAGGGCGCCCGAGAGCCCGAAGGCAATCCCGATCATGGTGCCGATGACTGCCCGCGGCAGCTTGTTCTCCATCACGATGAAGCTGGCGCCGGGGATTTTCTCGCCACCGGTGAGGTGGGCCGTGAGGATCCTGACGAAGTCCGGGATGGTGACGGTGTAGCTGCCCAGCAGGATGCTGACCGCGAGGAGCACCACGACGGCAAAGGCCAGCAGAGCCGTCGGGCTCATCAACACGCTGCGCAGCGGCCTCCCGTTGGCGCAGACCGGGTGGGCGGAATCTGCCAGTTCGCGCTCCGCGGGGGCGTGGTCTCCCAGCTCGTGCCTGACGCTGGCGAGGTCTGCCTTGCTCATAGCCCTGCCCCTTTCCCGCGGCGGACCAGCCACACGAAGACAGGCGCTCCCACCAGGGCCGTCATGATGCCCGCGGGGACTTCGCCGGGGAGCAGGATGACACGGCCCACCACGTCCGAAAGCAGGAGCAGCGCGGGCGCCAGGACCAGCGAGAAGGGCAGGATCCAGCGGTAGTCCGGGCCGGTCAGGAAGCGGACAGCGTGAGGCACCACCAGGCCGACGAATCCGATCGGC
Organism: Arthrobacter sp. P1_C12_2; assembly: GCF_056406415.1. Lineage (NCBI taxonomy): Bacteria > Bacillati > Actinomycetota > Actinomycetes > Micrococcales > Micrococcaceae > Arthrobacter > Arthrobacter sp. P1_C12_2. Next base: position 10,637 of record NZ_JBFUAF010000018.1, read on the forward strand.
CCGGCCAGTGCCGTGGCCGAGCCGCAGAGCAGCACAATGCCCAGCGCGGTGACGCCGCGGGCCAGGCCGACGCGCTGGCCCAGGCCGCGGGCGATCTCGTCCCCGAGGGCCAGGCTGTTCAGGATCCGTCCGGTAAACAGGACGATCAGTGCCCCGGCGGCCAGGAACGGCAGCCCGGGCAGCACTACCGACCAGTCCCGGCCGGCAATCCCGCCGACCTGCCAGAAACGGAACCGGTCCAGGGTGTCCTGGCTGGAGACCAGGACGACGTTCATCAGGGAATACAGCCCCGCGCTCAGGGCCGCGCCGGCCAGGGCCAGCTTGACCGGCGTCGCCCCGTCACGTCCCATGGACGCGATCAGATAGACCACGACGGCGGCCGTTGCGGAGCCGATGAACGCGAACCAGATGTAGCCGCTCAGGGACGAGACGCCAAAGACGTAGATCCCGGTGACGACGGCGAGGGCCGCACCAGCATTGACGCCGATGATGCCGGGGTCTGCGAGCGGGTTGCGGGCCACGCCCTGCATGGCCGCGCCCGCCAGCCCGAGGGCGCCGCCGACCAGCAAGCCCAGCACGGTGCGGGGGATGCGGGCGTGGATGACGGCGTGGTTTCCGTCGGCGGGGTCGAACTGCGTCAGCGCCTGCCAGACGGTGCCGAGGGGGACCCCGCGGGCACCGACAGTCAGGGACGCCGCACAGACCACGACAAGTACGACGGCGGCGGCCAGCAACCAGGCGGCCTGCTTTGCGGGGGCTTTCTTCCCAGCGGGGGCGCCAGATGCGCCGGGCACACGGGCGGCGGGCGCCGTCGTCGTACTGTTCGTCACGGGGAGCGTGTTACTTCGCCGCGGTGACTTTGTCCGCGGCGTCGGCCAGCTGCGGCAGGAACGTGTCCAGGGACCACGGCAGGCTCAGCGGCGAGGAAGCGGAGATGGACAGCGTCAGCGTGTTGTTCGAGTCGGCCACCAACGCGCCGGTCTTGATGGCCGGGATCTGGCCCAGCAGCGGGTCAGCCTTGATGGAGTCGGTGGTGGCTGCATCCGGCACCCAGGTCACGAAGATGTCGGAGTTCAGTTCGTTGGCCTTTTCGGCGGACCACGGGATGAAGAACTCCTTGGAGCCCTTGGAGTTGTCCTCCACAACGGCTGCGAGCTTCATGCCGATCTCGCTGAGGAAGCGGGGACGGTTGTCGTTGGCCGTGTAGACGTTGACGCCGTCGCTCTTGTCCGGTTCCAGGTTGCCGTAGATGAAGGACTTACCGGCGATCTGCGGGTATTTGGAGACTTTGTCCTTGATGGTGGCCTCGGTGTCGGACACCAGCTTGGCGGCTTCGGCTTCCTTGCCAAGGGCCTTGCCGATGATGGTGGTGGAGTCCTGCCACGGCGTGCCGTAGGCGACCTCCGGCTGCGCCACGACGGGGGCGATTTCGCTGAGCTTCTTGTAGTCCTCCTCGGTCAGGCCGGAGTAGGCACCCAGGATGACGTCCGGGTTCAGCTTGGCGATCTCGGTGAAGTTGATGCCGTCAGCCTCGGAGAACTGGACGGGGGCCTTCGCCGAGCCGAAGCCGGCGCCGAGCTTCTCCAGGGCGGCGTCCTTCCACGGCGTGGAGCCCTTGTCGTTGCCGCCCCATTCGTTCTTGGGGACGCCCACGGGAACCACGCCGAGGGCGATCGCGACGTCGTCGTTGACCCAGGACACGGTGACCACGCGCCTGGGCAGCTCCTTGATGGTGGTCTCGCCGAAGACGTGCTTGATGGTCACCGGGAAGGCGATGCTGACCGGCTGGGAGGGAGCGTCCGCCGCCGTCGAACTCGCAGGACCGGTCGAGCAGGCGGTCAGGGTCAGCGCGACGGCGGCCAGAAGGGCCGCGGCCCGCCCTGCGGTCTTGCGGAGGCGGCGGCCGGCGGGGCGGCCGGCGGAACGGGGGAAGACGGCGGAAGCCACGGAACTCCTTAGGTAAGTGATGCAAACCTAAGTAAGGCTAGCCTATCCTTTCAATAATTAAGAAAGGTTTGAGTAACGTAATTGCCTCAATTGCCCATTGTGCGGAGCGGCCAAGTTTGGACGGTTCATCTAATGATCGGCCGGTCGCACCTTGTTAGGCTTCGAATCCTTGATCAGGTATCCGGGGGCACGGAGATGTGCCACGGGCAATCCACGGAGGGACTCCCCCATGACTTCGACGCCCTGCCCTCAGCCCGGCTCGGCGGACCGGGGCGCCAGCCAAGAGCCCAGGGACACGCCCGCCGGACCGTTGTCGGGTCTGCTGGTGGCCGATTTCTCCCGCGTCTTGGCTGGCCCGCTGGCCACCATGACGCTGGCCGATCTGGGCGCCCGCGTGATCAAGGTGGAACGCCCCGGCACCGGCGATGACACCCGCAGCTGGGGACCGCCGTTCTCCCCCACCGGGGCCACCTACTTTGAAAGCGCGAACCGCAACAAGGAATCGGTCTGCCTGGACCTTACCGACCCCGGCGATCTGTCGCTGGCCAGGGAATTGGCCCTGCGTGCCGATGTGCTGGTGGAAAACTTCAAGCCCGGCGGCATGGCGAAACTGGGCCTGGGCTATGCGGAGCTCTCCGCCCGCAACCCCGGACTGATCTATGTCTCAATTACCGGGTTTGGCAGCGCCGGCGGAGCAAATCTGATGGGATATGACTTCATCGTCCAGGCCCTGGGCGGGCTAATGAGCATCACGGGCGAGAAAGACGGCAGCCCCACCAAGGCCGGCGTCGCCCTGGTCGACGTCCTGACAGCCAAGGACACCACCATTGGCGTCCTTGCCGCCCTGGCCGCCCGCGCCACGTCCGGATGCGGGGCCCATCTGGAGCTCAACCTGCTCTCCAGCCTGCAGGGCGCGCTGGCCAACCAGGGCCAGGCCTTCCTGGGCGCGGGCAAGGTTCCGCACCGCATGGGCAGCGCCCATCCCTCGATCGTGCCGTACCAGTTGCTCGAGTGTGCGGACGCGCCGCTGGCGGTGGCCTGCGGCAACGACGGACAGTTCGCCAAGCTGGCCCAGGTCCTGGGCGTTGCCGGGCTGGCCCGTGACCCGCGCTTTGCCACCAACAATGCGCGGGTGGAACACCGCACGGAATTGGTGCCCCTGTTGGAGGATGCCCTGTCCGCGTCCTCTGCCCGCAACTGGCAGGACAAGCTCATCGTCGCCGGCGTTCCGGCCGGCCATGTGGCCGGCATCGATGAGGGTCTCGATTACGCCGAGTCGCTGGGCCTTGAACCGACCATCGAGGTCCGCAACGCCGCGGGCCAGCCCGCCGGGCGGCAAATCCGCCATCCCATTACGTGGACGCCCGCGTTCCCGGCACCCGTGGCGGCCCCGCCCTCGCTGGGCGAACACAGCCACACAGTCCGGGCGTGGCTGGCGGCCGGCGGCGCAGCCGCCGGGAGTGCCGGGGTTAACCGATACGGCGCTACACCCAGCGCAGCGCCAACCACAGGTTAGCCGCCACATCGGGATCGTCCGGATCCGCCTGCAGCAGTTCGGCGGCAATTCCCATCCGGTGGCGCAGCGAGTTCCGGTGGATCCCCAACTCGCGCGCGGCCCCCTCCCACTGGCCCCGGTGCCGCAGATAGGAGCGCACGGTGCCGATCAGGTCGGCCCGCTGGTACCCGCGCAGCGCGGCCACCCAGCCCTGGGCCCGCGGATCCAGGGCACCGGCAGCGACTTCGACAATCTGCCCGGGATCCAGCGCACGCACCATGGCGGCCAGTTGTCCGGCCTCATCGTGGACCCGTTCCAGCGGCATCGGCCGGCTCAGCACCGCGGTGACCACGGCGTTGCCGGTGTCATACGGGCCCGACGGCGTGGTGTCGCCGCCGCGGCCGGGCGCGCCGGCGTCGTCGTGCTCCGCGTCCAACAGGTAGTAGCTCAGGCCGCCGGCCAGATGGCGCAGGCGGCAGGATCGCAGGGCGCTGGCGGCCTGCGGCCAGCCGTTCCAGCCAGAGTCGGCGCGCAGTCCCGATTCCAGTTCCACGGAAGCCGCCGCGGCCTCTGTTTCGCCGCGAGCCACCAGGACCCGCACGGACCCGGTGGGCGCGATGATGCCCAAGTCCGGGGCCAGGGCCCGGCCGGCGTCAACATGTCCGGTCAGAAAGAGCTTGGTCACGGCCGAGTCGAGCGCGGCGGCGGTGGCGTCGCTCTCCTGCTGTTGGGCGGCCTTGAGCGAAAGCAAGACGCACACCGTCATGATGATCTGCCGGTCAGCGCGGGTCAGTTTACGTCCGGCACCAATGGCCAGGAACCCGACCGTCCGCCGCCCCACCAGTACCGGGTACTCCACCACGTCGGTGCCATGGACCTGAAAGGTGGAGGCCGAATGCGTCACCGCCATGTCAAGCCGCGAGGTCTCCCTGCGCAACTGCCCCACAATCGCGTGGTTGTCCGCCGGCCACAGCGTTTCCGTCCCGTTGTCCGCCGGCAGGTACGCCACCCAGCCGCCCAGCGCCTGGGCCAGCGCCTTGACCACGGAAGGGAGTGCATCCGGCTGCGTCGCCGCACGGGCCAGGGCCGTCTGCGTGCCGAGGCTGGCGGTCAGGTCCGCCCGCCCCTCCCTGCCCACCAGGTCCCAATAGGCGCGGGACACATTCATGAACGGCGTACCGTCCGGCACCACCAGCAGCTCCAGTCCTTCCGCTGCACAGGCGGCAATCAACGCGGGCGGCACCTCATCCACGCCGGCGCCCAGGCCAAGCCCCAGAGCTGCGATGTTGCGCTCCACCAGGCGCCGGACGTAGGCCCGCACTCTGGCTTCTCCGCCCGAGACGGGAATGCCCGTGGTGAGGAGGAGCTCGCCGCCTTCCAAATAGGGAGTGGGATCGTCGAGCTCGGATATGTGCACGCCCGAGATCTGCCGGCGTGCCGCCGGACCACCCGCGGCCGGGCGGAGATCGCTACCGAGTTGGCTGTGGAGCTGGGCCAGACTGATCACGTGGTGGTCCTTTCCTGGGCAGACGCAAACCCTTTGGGCATTCTAACCAAATGAGGGTCAATCCTGGACAGACCATCCAATGCCCGTCGGGAGAGAGCCCCATTACCTTTGTGTAGGTGACCAGATCCACAGACAGCCTCCCGGAGAAGACCATGAATGAATCCGCTGACCTGCTGAACCTAGATTGCCTCTTCAGCCCGGAAGAACTGGCCATGCGGGACAAGGTGCGGTCCTTTGTGGACAGCACCATCCGGCCCAATATCGCCACCTGGTATGAACAGGCCATCTTTCCGGTAGAGATCATCAAGGAGATGGCCGGGCTGGGTCTGCTTGGCATGCATTTGAAGGGCTACGGCTGCCCGGGCCGTTCCGCTGTGGAATACGGCATCGCCGCCTTGGAACTTGAGGCGGGCGATTCAGGCCTGCGCACGTTCGTCAGTGTGCAGGGCTCGCTCGCGATGAGCGCCATCTACAAGCACGGGTCCGAGGATCAGAAGAACCAGTGGCTGCCCAGGATGGCCGCCGGCGACGTCGTCGGCTGTTTCGGGCTGACCGAGCCAACCGCCGGCTCCGATCCAGGCAGCATGAAGACCTTCGCCCGCCGCGACGGAGAGGACTGGGTCATCAATGGCTCCAAGCGTTGGATCGGACTGGCCTCGATCGCCCAGATCGCCATCATCTGGGCCATGACCGAGGACGGCGTGCGCGGCTTCATCGTGCCCACCGACACCCCCGGGTTTGAGGCCACCCCGATTGAACCCAAACTCTCCATGCGGGCCTCCATCCAGTGCGACATTGAACTGAGCGAGGTCCGGCTCCCGTCCACCGCGATGCTGCCCAACGCGAAAGGACTTCGCGGCCCGTTCGAGTGCCTCAACGAGGCCCGCTACGGCATCATCTGGGGAGTCATGGGGGCCGCGCGCGACAGCTACGAGACTGCGGTCAGCTACTCGCAGCAGCGCCTCCAGTTCGACAAGCCGCTGGCTGGCTACCAGCTGACCCAGGAAAAGCTGGTCAACATGGCCCTGGAAATCAACAAGGGCATGCTTCTGGCACTGCAGATCGGCCGTCTCAAGGAAGCAGGCCAGCTCAAGCCGCACCACATCTCCGTGGGGAAGCTCAACAACTGCCGCGAGGCCATCCAGATCTGCCGCGACGCCCGCGCCATGCTGGGCGGCAACGGCATTACCCTCGACTATTCGCCGCTGCGGCACGCCAACAACCTGGAATCGGTGCGCACCTATGAGGGCACGGACGAGGTCCACATCCTGATCCTCGGCAACCACATCACGGGCATCCCGGCCTTTCGCTAGGACGCGGCCAGGATCAGCGCAGGACGATGTCCACGGGGTTCGCCTCGGACCGCCAGGTGCCCTCCGTGCCGGGACGTGGCGCAATCACCGGAGCTGTCAGGACGCCGGAACGGTTGGTGCGCTTGTCCCGGAGGATCTCCGTCACCGAACCCAGGTGCCGGGAGAGGTCGATCACGTTCTCCGGCGCGGCCAGCAGGAGCTGGAAACCGAACTCGTGCAGCGCCTTGATGCCCGCGCCGGCGAATTCCTCGGAGGCGAGCACAAACGCCTCGTCCATCATCACGGTGCCGTACGTGGTGAAGCCCTGCTCGGCGATGCCCAGCTGGTAACTCAGCGCCGCGGCCATGATGAACGCGGTGAAGCGCTGCCGCTCGCCGCCGGACATCGAGCCGGTGTCCGCGTGCATGTAGACCTCGGTCTTCTTCGCACCCTTCACTGATACCTTCGGACCAGAGCCCTGGGAACCGGCGCCCTGCACTTCGCGGTGCTCCTTGCACTGAATGAACAGGTGGCCGCGGACGTCCAGCACTTCGGCCCGCCAGCGACGGTCCTCCGGTGTCTGCGAGCCGAGCCGCTTCACGAGCGTTTCGAGCGACTTGTAGCGGGTGGTGAGCTCGGCGTCGTCGTCCGTCTCCGCCCCGGATGCAGGAGTGACCGTCTTGCCGGGCCGGGTGTGCCGGACCTTGAGCGCGTTCTGGATGGCGTCCTTGAACTGCTTCGCCGTCGCGGGGAGCGTCTGTTTGATGTCGAGTTCCAGGAAGCTGCCCTCGTGGAAGTTGACCTCGGACAGGATCCCGTTCAGCGGCAGGATGCGGCTGGTGATCGCGCGGCGTTCCTCGTCCAGCAGGTGCAGCAGGGTGGAAAAGGACTCGTGCGTCCGCTGGTTGAAGAACTGCCGGAACTCGGCCTCCTGGGCGGGCAGCCCGTCGCTGACAATCGCGTGGTAGCGGGATTCGAATTCCCCCGCGGCGCCGATCGAGGTGCCGTGGTCCGCGGAAATCGCCGTGCCCCATTCCCGGACGAAGCCCTCGAAAATGCGGGTGAGGCGCTCCGAGGTGGCCTGCCCGCGGGACTCGGCCCCGTGCAGTTCCGCCAGGAGCCGGGTGCGGACCTGGTTGGCGAGGTTGTCGAGCTCGTGCATCTCCAGGACGTCGCCGAAGCCGGTGAAGTACGGTTCCAGCGCGGCGATGCCGGCGTCCGACGGCGGCGCCTGCGCCAGCCGGTTCCGTGCCGCGTCGAGCAGCGAATCAGCGGCGGTCATGCGCGCGTCGAGGGCTTTGTACTCGCTCTGCAGCACGGCCGCGGACTCGGTGCTGGACTGGTGCTTGTGCCGCGCGGCCTCGATGCTGGCGCGCAGCGGTTCGAGGTCGGCCTGCGCGGCGAGGGCGTCCATGAGGCGCTGCTCGATCCGGGCGAGCTCCTCCTCGGCCACGGCTGCCGAGACCTGCTCCCAGGGCCGGTGATCGTCGGCCACCCGGCGCAGGGCATCGAGCTGCCGGGTCATGCCCTGGTGTGACTCTTCCCGGGTTTGCGCCAGTTGGGCGGCCTTGGCCAGCTCCTGCTGCAGGTCCTCAACCTGGGCCGCGACCAGTTCAAGCTTGGCAGCGTTGTCGAACCCGAGGACGTAGTCCTGGCGGGACGTGAAGCGGTCATCCTTTTCCACCGTGTGGCGGTTGCGCTTGACCACGCCGCCCAGGCTCAGGCCCTTGTCCAGGCCGGCGAGCTCGTCCGGGTCTTCCACGCACGGGTAGGCGAAGTCGAGGGCAATCCGTTCGCGGAGCCAGGCGCTGGCCTGGGCAAGCGCCTCGGAGTGGGGGCCGGCGTCGGTGAGGAAACTGAGCTTGGTCAGCAGGTCGCGATCGGCCACGTCCTCGACGGCCAGCGCGCCGCCGGCCAGGGGCCGGGAGACGTCCACGGCGCGCAGCGCCCCGCGCACGGAATGGTCGTTGAGGTACCGGGTGACGGCCGCGAAGTGCTCGCCCGGGACCAGCAGCGTGGTGGCCAGGCTCCGTAGCGCGCGCTCGGCGGCCGGGCGCCACTGTTCCTGGCCCTCGGCGAGGTCGATCAGTTCGCCACCGAAGGGCATATGCTCCTCGGGGACGCCCGTGGCGGCGGCAATGGCGCTCCGGTTTTCAATGCTCGACGGCGGCAGCAGCGACTTGCGCGTCTTCAGCGAGACGAGTTCCTGCTGGGCCGCAGCGAGTTCGCGCTTCCTGGTGGCGTGGCCGTCAAAGGCCTCGAAGCGCAGTTCCTTGAGCGCCTCGGAATCGTCCTGGAGCTCGGCGGAGCGTGCCGCGGCGTGCTCGTGGGCCTGTTCCCAGCCGGCGGCCGACCACTGGAGTTCCAGCCCGGCGTCGGTCAGCGCCTTGCGGGTCGATTCCTCCACTTCCTGCCGGAGCTTGAGCCCCACCCGGGCGTTCTCCAGGGACTGCTCTATCGCGGAAATCGCGTTGCCGCCCTGGTTGTTGTACTCCCCCTCCAGCTGGCGGAGCTCCTTGGCGAAGCCGTCGCGGACCGCGCGTTCGGCGGCCAGGTCCGTGGCCTTCGCCTGGGCGAGCTCCTTCAACCGGGCCAGGGTCTTCTCATGGACCGTGACGGCGAGCTGCTGTTTGTAGGCCTCGAATTCCTCGCCGGAAAGGTCCCGCAGCCGGTTCGCGTCCAGCAGCGCCTGCGCGTATTCCTTGTTCAGCCCGGGGACGGGAGCCAGCTGGTCGCGCTGCTGCCTGACGTCCTCGAGGCGCTGCCGGATGGACATGAGGTTGCTGAATTCCTCGACGACGTCGTCCGCTGCAGCCAGTGTGGCGGGGGCATCGAGGACCTGGTCACGGAAGAAGGTGTTGACGCTGCCGCCGAGACCCTTGCCGGCCTGGATGACGCGCAGCAGCGGGAGGGCCTGATCCGAGTTGATGCCGAGAAGCCGGCGGAAGCGTTCGGCGAAGGCCTTGTGGACGTCGAAGATCTGGGCGTCCGGGAAGATCGCGTCCAGCGCTGACTTGGTGAACCGCTTCTCCGCGATGCCCTCGATCGCCGCGAGGTCCAGCGGCTTGTTGTCGATCACGTAGTACCGGCCGACGCTGGATTCCGTGCCGTTCTTGGGCAGGTCGAACAGCGCCGAAACGGTGACTTTGGTGCCGGCGGCGTTGTCGAACGTGAGCGCGACGGCGGACCAGGTCGCCCCGGGGCGCTGGAACGCACTCGCCGAGCCCTCGCCTACCGCCTTGTCGCCCACCTTGCCGCGCATGTACGTGAACGTGGTGCGCTTGTCCTCGACAGCGCCGCCGGCCCGCTGCGCCGCGGCTTCGTTGGAGCGGGGGCGGGCATCGAAGACCCGAAGCATGGCATCGAACAGCGTGGACTTTCCGACGCCCGAATTGCCGGTCAGCAGGGTGCCGTTGCGGTCCACGTGCATGGTGTGGGCGCCATGGAATGTGCCCCAGTTGACCACCTGGACCAGGGCAAGACGCATCTGGCCGGGGTTGGTGAGCTCGCCCATCGGCAGCATGGTTGCGATGCTCACTTGGCTTCTCCATTCTTGTCCGTGGTTGCGTCAGGCGACGACGGCGATGCCGCCCCCGCCCCTTCGCCGGACAGCATTCGTCCTGCGGACGATGCTGCCGGCTCCGACAGGCCCGATGCCACTCCCGGGGCGGCATCGCCGTCGTCGTCGTTGTCCAGGTCACCTTCCGGGGCGGCATCGGCGGCTGCGTCGTCGTCATCGTCACCGGTAGCGGCGGCGGCATCGCCGTCGTCGTCCGGGTCGTCCTCCGTGTTTGCCACGGTGTCTGCGTCGAGTTCGATCAGTGGCTCCGTTCCCGACTGGTCCGTGCTGGCCGCTACCAGGGCTTGGATTTGGGCCGGGATGTCGCCGATGTTTTCGAACGGCAGGGCCAAGGGGAGGGCGTTGGAGATCGTGTAGACCTCGTCCAGGCCCGTGGCGAGGAGGAGCTGGCGGGCCAGGAGCTTGGTGATGGCGCGATTGACGACGTCGGCATCGCGCAGGGCGTCCTGCTGGCCGGTGGGCTGGTAGTGGGCGACGAGTTCGGCGATTTCCTCGCGCGTGATCGTGGGGTCCGTCTGGGCGGTGACGTGGCGGTCCAGGAGCAGGCGCAGGCGGAGCAGGACGATGGTCTCGACCCGGCTCAGGGCACGCTGCTGGCGCAGGATGCTGGAACGGGTGCTGCCGCCGATCGCCTCGGGGTCGACGGGGCGCAGGACGGCGACCTTGCGCTCGTGGTCCAGCTGCAGCGTGAGGAAAAGCTCGGAGAGGCGGCTGCGCAGGATCAGCTGGTTGTCCAGGAGCGTGGTCCACAGCTTTTCGTCGCGGCCGCCGTCGATGTACGGGCCCTTGAGAAGCTTCACGAGCGCCTGCCGCACTTTCATGGGGAGGACGCCGGTGTCGCCCGGGAAGAGGGCGGCGCCGTCGACAAACGTGTCCCGGGGCGTGACGGTGAAGGGGTCGCTGCGGACGTGGGCGCCATCGCTGTCCTCAGGCGCTGGGGCGGGCACGGGCGCGGGCTGCAGGTCCGGCGTCGTAGTCTCTGGCGCGGTCTCAATCGCAGTCTCTTCAGTCATGGTCAATCCTTCGCGAGCGTGACGACGGGCAGGTAGGCGGTGCGGGTGGTGCCGTCGATTTGTTCGAATTCGATGGGGCCCCAGGCCCCGCGGTCGAAGCCGGCGCCGTCATGGAGGGTCTGCGACAACAGGGCCCGGATGGAGTTGATGTGGCGTTCCTCCGCCGGCAGTTGCGCCCAGGCCTCGGTGAGGGTCGAGGCCCCCGCGAGCGCGGCGCGGATGGCTTCCGGCTTGGCCTTGGCGGTACGGGGCGAGCGCGCCCGGTCCGAGTCGGAGAACGCGATGGGGTCGGCCAGTTTGGGCGGAGCCGCGAATTCGTCAGGGTCGAAGAGCTTGACCATGGCCAGGGACTCGAAGCCGGCACTGAACAGCACCGGACCGCGGACCAGGCCAGGCCGTTCGCGCTCGTACGGCAGGGAGCGGATCGCCTGCTCGGCCTCCCGCAGGACCTTGCGGAGCCGGACCGACTGCCGGAAGTCGTCACTTTGGACGTAGGTGTTGAGGCTCTCGCTGAGTTTGCCGTAGATCCGCTGGATCTGGCTGTGCTGGCTGCGGAGTTCGGCCACGAGGTTCTTGAGGGTCTCGCGTTCATCGTGGCTGAGTTCGTCCGCGAACTGCCGGCTCAGGACTTCGCCGATCGCCGACCGGAACCTCAGCTGCTGTTGTGGGTCCTCCAGGAACGCGGTGAAGGAGCGGAATGTCCGGCCTTCGGGGCTCTGCCGCAGCCGCTTGTCGGCCTCGAGCACCTGGGCCATGGTGGCGCCTTTGCTGAGGGATTCCTCGATGATCTGGTTGCGCAGCTCCCCCACGAGCTCTTCGATCCGGTCACGCATCTTCTTGTAGTCCGCGGGCAGGCTCGCCGCGAGATCGAGGATGTTGCCGGCGGCCTCCACGGCCTCGTCGTCGTCGAGCAGTCCGTCGAAGTCCCCGGAGCTGATGTCCTCCATCAGCTGGCGGCGCTCGTCAATCTCCTCTTCGAGGGATTCAATGCGTGCGCTCTGGTCCGGGTTGGTCTCGTTGGCGAGCTTCTCGACGTCGCCGAGGAGTGTGCCGAGCCGGGAGCCGTTCAGCGTGGACCGCTCGCTCGAGAGGCTGTCCAGGAAAGCCAGGACGCGGGCAGCAGGCTCGGTGACTTCGTAAACGATCTGGCCCGACTGGTTCCGGCGGGTCAGGAAGTTCTTGCGGGTCCATTCGTCCGCATATTTCTTTCCGGAAAGTGCGCCGTTGCCCGGGGCGCTGTGCTGCTCTCCCGTGCCCGGGTCCTGCCGGCGGAGCTGCTCGAGGAAGGCGTCGACGTCGGCGTGGAACTGTTCCAGCGGCAGCTGCGCGCGCGTGCGGGTGAAGGAGGCCTGGAGCACGGCGATCACCCACGGTGCCGAGCGCGTCAGCGCCCAGGCAGGTCCTTTGGTGAGGAGCTCGAGGTCCCGAAGCCGGGCGCTGATGGCGTCGGCTGATGACACGGCGGAGCGGGACACGCACTCTCCTTCGGCTGCCAGGGGATGGTTTGGGGTGGCGTTGCGGGGTAGCGGATTCGAAAAACTGCCAGCTACAAGGTTAACGCAGGGCTCCGTCCGCATTCATCGTTGTCTGCTCCCCTATGTCGGAGCACACTGGAATGACCAGCTGAAAGGAAACGATCATGCGGAAGAGAACGATCTGGATCACGGGGGCGGCCTCTGCAGCGGTGGTGCTGGGGGGAGCGTCGATTGCGGTCGGGGCCACCCAGCAGGTCCGGGATCTTGCCGGGAGTCCTGACGACCTGACGGCCAGCATCGGGAAACTTGCCCTTGGGGACGATTCCGACGGACCGGCGCTCACCGACGCCGACCGTGCCATGGCATCAAGCGCGGCACTGGCGAAGGTGGGCCAGGGCAGCGTCACCGAAGTGGAGCGCGATGACGACTCCGGCGCGGCCTACGAGGTCGAGGTGCGCCTCAACGACGGATCCCAGGTCGAAGTCGCCCTCGGCGCGGACTTCCAGGTCATGAGCCAGAGCGCCCCTGAACACGACGACGACTGACGCAGGGGCAGCATCCCCGGCGGTGGCAAGGCGTGCGACACCCGCGTTTGGTGAGGGTGCCGCAACTTCGCCGTGACCTACGCCCCGGTAGCATTTCGATCCCGTATCAAGAGGCCACGAACGTCCAAAGGACCCTAGTTCGGCACGCCTCCGGCACCCTACGCTCGGGCTACTGGTTCAACCGGAGCAATGGTGCAGGGGGAAGAATGCAGTTCGACCTAAGCGCAGTGGAAACCGGCACGATGGTGGTCATTGGAACCCTCGTGTTCGCCGTGATGATCGGCGCCTTCATGATGGTGTCCGCGTTCGCGGCCATGGTTCTGGTCGGGGTGGGCCGGCTCGCCTGGTACCTCATGGCCGGCGCGGTGGTTGGCCTGGTCCACGGCATCAACCACGGTTGGGACCGGCTGGTCCACCACGCCTCAACGGTGGAGTTGCCCGCCGATTTCCAGGTCGACTTCGGCACGGACTTCCGGCCCGACTACCCGGGCCAGGCATCCCCTAGCACAGGCACTTACCCGCGAGTAGTATTGCGGGACAGCTGAAGGGTCCTCCACCCGCGGCGGATCCAGGCTCAAGCCGGTTAACCGGTTAGAGGAGATGCCCAGTGAGCTCCGCCATTGAAGACCCCACCACCGCATCAGGTACTCAAACACCAGGCCCGTCAACACCAGGCACTCCGGCGCCGGAGACCGCAGGGGCGCCGGACCACGTCGGCCCCGACGCGACGGCCGCCGACGCCCGGGCCATTGCCGAGGCCGCCCGCGAGACCAGCTGGAACCAGCCCAGCTTCGCGAAGGGACTTTACCTTGGCAGCTTCGACTTGAGCCTGATCCATCCGTGGCCCGAGGCCCCCGCCGACGACGTCGAACGCGGCGAGGCGTTCATGGCCCGGCTGACCGACTACTGCCGCACGATGTCCGGTCGCGCCATCGAGCGCGACGACCGGATCCCGGACGACTATCTCAAGGGGCTCGCTGAGCTCGGCGTGTTCGGAATGAAGATTCCCCGCGAATACGGCGGGCTGGGCCTCACGCTCGTGTACTACGGCCGCGCACTGGCCCTGCTTGGCTCGGTGCACCCAAGCCTCGGCGCCCTGCTCTCCGCCCACCAGTCGATCGGCGTCCCGGAGCCCGTCAAGGTCTTTGGCACGCCGGCCCAGAAGCGTGAATACCTGCCCCGCTGCGCCGCCGGCGCCATCACCGCTTTCCTGCTCACCGAACCCGACGTCGGCAGCGACCCCGCCCGGATGGGCAGCACGGCCGTCCTCTCCGACGACGGCGAGTCATACGTCCTGGACGGCGTCAAGCTGTGGACCACCAACGGTGTTATCGCCGAACTCGTCGTGGCCATGGCCCTCGTGCCGCCGCACACCGATGCGGACGGGACCGCCCACAAGGGCGGCATCAGCGCGTTCGTGGTCGAAATGGACTCCCCCGGCATCACTGTGGAAAACCGCAACACCTTCATGGGGCTCCGCGGAATCGAAAACGGCGTCACCCGCTTCCATCAGGTCAGGGTCCCCGCAGCCAACCGGCTGGGCCGGGAGGGGCAGGGCCTGAAAATCGCCCTCACCACACTCAACACCGGCCGGCTCTCGATCCCCGCGCTGTGCGTCGCCACGGGCCGGTGGAGCCTGAAAATCGCTCGCGAATGGTCCAACGCCCGCACCCAGTGGGGCCGGCCGATCGGCCAGCATGAGGCCGTGGGCAAGAAAATCGCCTTCATCGCGGCCAGCGCCTTCGCCCTGGACGCCGTGTTCGAACTCTCCGCGGAAATGGCCGACGCCGGGCAGAAGGACATCCGGATCGAGGCGGCCCTGGCCAAGCTGTGGTCCACAGAGATCAGCTGCCTCATCGCGGACGAACTCGTGCAAATCCGCGGCGGACGGGGCTTTGAAACGGCGGACTCACTCGAAGCCCGCGGCGAGCGCGCCGTCGCCGCGGAACAGCAGCTCCGCGACATGAGGATCAACCGGATCTTCGAGGGGTCCTCGGAAATCATGAAGTTGCTGATCGCCCGCGAAGCCGTGGACGCGCACCTGGCGGCCGCGGGAGACCTCGCCTCGGAGGACGCCCGCCTCTCGGACAAGGCGAAGGCCGCCGTCGGTGCCTCCGGCTTCTATGCGAAGTGGCTGCCCAAACTCGTGGCCGGCGCCGGCATGGACCCGCGGTCCTACAGCGACTTCGGCCGGCTCGCCAAACAGCTGCGCTACGTGGAACGCTCCTCCCGGCGCCTGGCGCGGCAGACCTTCTACGGAATGGGCCGCTGGCAGGCCAAACTTGAGCACAAGCAGGCGTTCCTGGGCCGGATCGTGGACATCGGTGCGGAGCTGTTTGCCATGGCGGCCTGCTGTTCGCGCGCCGAGATGCTGCTGCGGACACAGCCGGAACGCGGCGCCTCCGCGTACGAACTCGCCGAGGCGTACTGCGAACAGGCGCGTGTTCGCGTCGACGAATATTTCGACCGGCTGTGGCGGAACACCGACGACGCCGACCACGCCCTGGCCCGCAAGACCCTGGCCGGCGACTACGCCTGGCTGGAAGCCGGGGTCCTCGACCAGTCCGAAGGGACCGGTCCGTGGATCGCGGACGCCGGCCGGCGGCCATCGGTCCGGGAGGACCTGCACCGCAAGTACCGCTGACGGGCCGCCGCCACGGATAGTAAGCATCCTTGCTAACCGGATTCCGCCGTGGTTAGGTTGACGCCAGACCGTCACCTCCACGGTGCCCGGCCATTCAGCGAAAGTGAGCAGCCCTCATGAGCAGCACCGCAGGCCCCGACGACAAGACGACACGCCACACCACGCAGGAAGACGCCACGACCCGCCCGGTGACGGCAGTCCGCCACGACGACTCCGTCCGCGACGCACCGGTCCGCGACGCTGTTGTCGACCCTGTTGCAGACACTGTCGTGAAAGAGATCCCCACGCGCGAGACGGTCGTGGCCCGCGAGAAGGAACAGTTCGGCGGCATCAAGGTCGGCTCGGCATTCTTCGGTTGGCTGGCGGCCACCGGTACGGCCGTGCTGCTCACCGCGCTGGTCGCGGCCGGCGGCACCGCCGTCGGACTGGCCACCAACACCGACGTGAACGACGCCGTGGACCAGGCGTCCAACAACCAGACGGTCGGGCTGGCCGGCATCATCGTGCTGCTCGTGATCCTCCTGGTCGCTTACTACTGCGGCGGGTATGTGGCCGGGCGGATGGCCCGCTTCAACGGCGCCAGGCAGGGCTTCATGGTCTGGATCTGGGCCCTGATCGCCGCGATCGTGGTCGCCGTGCTGGGCCTGGTAGCCGGGCAGCGCTTCAACATCCTGGCCAGCCTGAACAGCTTCCCGCGCATCCCGATCAACGAGGGCGAGTTGAACACCCTGAGCATCATCGCGGCGATTGTCGTGGCCGTGGTGGCCTTGGTGGGCGCAGTGCTGGGCGGCCTCGCGGGCATGCGCTTCCACCGCAAGGTGGACAGGGCCGGCTTCAGCCCGGCGGCAACGGTTGAGGACCACCCCTCCGGGGACAACTCAGCCAGGGACTCCTCAGCCGGGGACGTCTCACCCGGACGCCACTAGCCCCGGACGCCGCCAGCTTCGGAGGCGTCAGCTCCGGAGGCGTTAGCCGGCCACGACGCCGGACACGTAGTACCAGCGCCGGTCTACGCGCACAAAGCGGCTGGTTTCGCGGTGCAGGCCGCGTTCGCCCTCGTGCCGGTAGTGCGCCTCGAATTCCACCACACCTTCGCTGTCCAGCGGGCCGCCGCGGCTGGTGGAGAGGATGTCCAGGCGTCGCCACTGCATGCCGGAATCCAGCTCCAGTTCTCCGGGGCGGGTGTCCGGATGCCAGGTCCGGAGCAAGTAGTCCACGTCCCGGACCACGAAGGCACTGTACCGGGAGCGCATAAGCTGCTCCGCCGTCGGCGCCTCGGCGTCCCCGCGATGGAACCGGCCGCAGCAGTGCACATACTGCTCCCCCGACAGGCAGGGGCAGTTCCCCTCATATGGCGGGGCAAATTGCGCGGCCGGACTGCTCACGGACCGGTCCGTGCCAGACGCTTCGGCGGGCTCGGAATCGGCTGCTGCGGCGTGCGTCACAAGGTGTCCTTCCGGCGGGCCGGACGACGCCGGCGGGGGATGTCTTTGACTATAGACGCCCGGCCGGCAGAGCCTTGCCCCGCTCGCGGATAACGGCTTTGACACATCTTCGCCGCGACCGCGCGGGGCGGCACGGGGCCAGCGAAAAGTACGTATTGTTAAGGGGGCTCCTGCCCGCCACGTGCTTGCGGCAGGGACCACGCTGAAGCAGGCCGGCAAGGAGAGGTGACATGGAAGATCCAACGACCATTGCGCTGAACCTGACTTTTTTCGGGACCCTCGGCGTGGCGTTCTTCATGTTCCTCGGCCTCTTCCTGGTCTTCGCCGCCACCCTCGTGCTCGCAGGGGTTGGCCGGCTGGCGGCAGTCGTTGTCCTGGCCGTCGCCGGACTCCTCCGCGGAAGCCCCGTACTACGGGAAGATGCGCTACGGGAAGAGCCGACGCGGCACCAGCCGGCCAAGGCTTCGAAGCCCGCACGCCCCGCCGCGACGGCGAAGCCCCGCCGCCCGGTCCGGAATGCAGGCAAAAAGGAACCGACGCTGTCCCCGGAGTGGGCGGCCGCCGTGGCCCGGGCAGATGCCCGCGCCGCCGCGAGGGCCAGGGCCGAGGCCGGCCCGGCCGTCCGGGTCACCGTACGGGACCTGCCCAACCCGATGGCACCGGCACAGGACATCAAGGAAGTCTCTGCCCTCGTGCAGTCGGCCACGGACACCAATGGAACACTTGGCGCCGTCCCGCGGGCGTTCCAAAAGCCGCCCATGCCCGCAGCGAAGTCCCTGCTGGACACCGGTTCGCTCGTGTCGCTGCGCGGCAATCTTCCCGGCGGAAAGGCCAAGCAGCCGGTCCAGGAGCGCAAGGCCGGCTGAGCCCTTACCCCGGGCAGGCAAGTCGGCTACGTTGGAACCCATGGAATTCAGATACCTCGGGAACAGCGGCTTCAAGATTTCAGAAATCACGTTTGGCAACTGGCTGACACATGGCTCCCAGGTGGAGAACGACGTCGCCACGCAGTGCGTCCGGGCCGCGCTCGACGCCGGCATCAGCACCTTCGACACGGCCGACGTGTACGCCAACACCGTGGCGGAGACGGTCCTCGGCGCAGCTTTGAGGGACGAGCGCCGGGAGTCGCTGGAAATCTTCACCAAGGTATTCGGCCCGACCGGGCCCAAAGGCCACAACGATCTTGGCCTGTCCCGGAAGCACATCATGGAATCCATCAACGGCTCCCTCCGGCGGTTGCAGACGGACTACGTGGACCTCTACCAGGCCCACCGCTACGACTACGAGACGCCGCTGGAAGAGACCATGCAGGCCTTCGCGGACATCGTGCGGCAGGGCAAAGCCCTGTACATCGGGGTCAGCGAGTGGACGGCCAACCAGATCCGCGACGGCCATGCCCTCGCCAAGGACCTGGGCTTCCAGCTGATCTCCAACCAGCCGCAGTACTCCATGCTGTGGAGGGTGATCGAGGCCGAGGTGATTCCGGCGTCGGAAGAGCTGGGCCTGTCCCAGATCGTCTGGTCCCCGATTGCGCAGGGCGTGCTGAGCGGCAAGTACCACCCCGGCAAGCCGGCCCCGGAGGGCAGCCGCGCCACGGATTCCAAGGGCGGCTCGCGGATGATCGAACGCTGGATGTCCAACGAGGTCCTCACCGGCGTCCAGCAGCTCAAGCCGATCGCGGATGAGGCCGGGCTGACCATGGCGCAGCTCAGCATCGCCTGGGTGCTGCAGAACAACAACGTTGCCTCGGCGATCATGGGCGCGTCCCGGCCGGAGCAGATCGAGAAAAACGTCGCAGCAGCGGGCGTGAAGCTGGACGCGGTGATCATGGACAAGATCGACGCCGTCATCGGCCCGCTGGCCGAACGCGACCCCGCGCAGACCAAGTCGCCCGCCTCCCGCGAGGCGTAGGCCCATGCCCAACTTGCCCGAGCTTGCCGTCACGGGGTCCACCGGCAACCTCGGCGGCATGGTGGCCAGGCTGCTGGTCCAGGCCGGCAGCCGACAACGGCTCCTGGTGCGGGACGCCGCCCGGGCACCGGAGCTCGAAGGCGCCGTCCCCTTCGTGACCACCTACGCCGAGCCGGAGCGGGCCAAGGCGGCGCTGGCCGGGGCGAAAACGTTATTCATGGTCTCCGCAGCCGAGGCCGAGGACCGGCTGCAGCAGCACTACGCCTTCGTCGATGCGGCCGCCGCAGCGGGCGTCCAGCACATCGTGTACACCTCCTTCTTCGGCGCGGCTCCGGACTCCACGTTCACGCTGGGCCGGGACCACTTCGCGACGGAGGAGCGCATCAAGGCCTCCGGCATGGACTACACCTTCCTGCGGGACAACTTCTACTTGGACTTCCTGCCGCTGCTGGCCGGCGAGGACGGCGTGATCCGCGGCCCCGCCGGGGACGGCGTGATGGCGGCCGTGACGCGGGCGGACATTGCCCGCTCGGCCGTCACCGTGCTGCGGGACCCGTCCCTGCACGTGGGCCGGACCTATGACCTGACCGGCCCGGAGGACATCTCGCTGGCCCGCGGCGCGGAACTCCTGACCGCCGGAACCGGCCGGGCCATCACCTTCCACAACGAGACCCTGGCGGAGGCCTACGCGTCCCGCGCCTCCTACGGTGCCCCGCCGTGGCAGGTGGACGCCTGGGTGAGCACGTACACGGCCATCGCCGCCGGCGAACTGGCCGGTCCGACGTCGGCGGTGCATGAGCTGACGGGCCGTGAACCACTGAGCCTCGCGCAGTTCCTGGCCGAGGCGCACACGCTGTAGCGCCCTGGGCCGCCCAGGCCCAGGTGTTGACGGTTTCCGGGCTGCGGCGTAGACCTGAAATCAGGTGACACCGGCCAAAACCGGGCTGGTCCGGAAAGAAACGCGGCGTGCCATGCCAAAGCAAATGTCCAGACACTCTTCTGTCCTGAAGAGTCCGCGCCGGCAGGCCGGACAAGCCCGGGCGCATCCCGGCGAACCGAGCTACGGCCCGCTGACAGCGGAGGAGCTCCAGCTCGCCGTGCGGAATCACTCCATGCCGCTCGAGGCTCTGCGGAGCGACACCACACCGCCCGGGCTGCACTATGTGCTCACCCACTTCGACATCCCGTTCATCGACGCCGAGCACTGGCATCTGTGGATCGGCGGCGCCGTGCAGCGGTCCGTCGAACTGAGCCTGCGGGCCCTGCTGCGGGCACCGAGCATTACCCTCCCGGTCACGCTGGAGTGCGCCGGCAACGGCCGGTCCCTCCTGCGGCCCCGCCCGCTGAGCCAGCCGTGGGTCCTCGAGGGTGTGGGTACCGCCGTATGGACCGGCGTCCCGCTCGCCTACCTGCTGACGCGGGCCGGGGTGGAGGACGACGCCGTGGAGGTGCTCTTCACCGGGGCCGACGCCGGCAGCCAGGGCGGCGTGGCCCAGCAGTACGCGCGCAGCCTGCCGATCGAGGAGGCCCTGCGGCCCGACGTCGTGCTCGCCTACCGGATGAACGGCGCGGACCTGCCGCCGCAGCACGGCTATCCGCTCCGGCTTGTAGTGCCCGGCTGGTACGGCATGGCGAGCGTGAAGTGGCTGTCCTCGATCAAGGTTCTGACCAAGCCCTATGACGGTTTCCAGCAGGCCGTGTCGTACCGCTACCAGCAGGATGCCGGGGATCCCGGCACCCCCGTCACGTGGATCAAGGTCCGCTCGCTCATGGTTCCCCCGGGCATCCCGGATTTCTTCACCCGCACCAGGATCCTGCCCCCGGGACCGGTGATGCTGACCGGCCGGGCGTGGTCCGGGCAGGGCGCCGTGCAGCGCGTCGACGTCGGGATCGACGGACAATGGGCCGCGGCCCATCTTGAGCACCCGGCCTCGCCGTTCGCGTGGTGCGCGTGGTCGATGCCGTGGGTGGCCGATCCCGGCGAACACGAGCTCTCCTGCCGCGCCACGGATGCCAGCGGCGCGGTACAGCCGCTGGAACCGGACTGGAACTACCAGGGCATGGGCAACAACGTGGTGCAGCGGATCAAAGTCAGCGTGGAGTAGCGCCCCCGGTGTACCCGGCCGGCGTCAGTAGTCCACGATCGCGCCGGCGGAGATGTTGACGGTCGCGTCGGTGATGGCCGCCGCCTTGTCCGAGACGATGAAGGAAGCGACGTTTCCGACGTCCGCCAGCGTGGCCGTGCGGTTCAGGTGCGCGGCCCTGGCAATCTCCACCACGATCTCGTCACGGCCCTCGGCCTGCCACGGGATGGTTTCGATAATGCCGCCGGTGACCATGGTGACCACCCTGATGCCGTGTTTTCCCAGCTCGAGGGCCCACTGCCGGCGCAGCCCCTCCATCGCGTCGAGCGCCACCTTGAAACCGCCCAGGCCAGGGATCGTCTGCGGGCCCGAGCCGCCGAACATGAGCACGACGCCGGAGCGTTGCTTGACCATGTAGGCTGCGGCCGCGCGGGTGGTCAAAAAGTGCGTCCGCGCGGCCAGGGTGATGGGCTGGGTAAAGTCGTCCACATCAATCTCCATGAGTGGCTGCTGGACGTCGCCGAACGAGATCACGTTAAAGGAGATGTCGATCCTCTTGCTCTTCTTCGCCACCCGGCCAACGAAGGCATCCACCTGCTCCTCGTCCAGGGCGTCGACGACGGCGGTTTCGGCTGTGCCGCCCGCCTCGCGAATGTCATTGGCTACTTTTTCCAGCCGCGATTCCGTCCTCCCGGCAATGTGCACCGTGGCGCCGTCGGCCGCGAAAGCCCTTGCCACCGCCCCGCCGACCGCCCCGCCGCCGCCGTAGATCAGGGCGGTCTTGCCGTGAAGCAAGCCGCTTTCCGGAATCCCGATGTTCACCATGGTCGCCTGCCTAGTGCCGCGGAGTACGTGAATTCCCTCAACTATGTTCTTGCGGAGGTCCGGTGGCAAGAGGACGGGCAGCGGCGAAGAAAGTCGCCGTGCGAGGCGTGGCAGGGACGTTTGCCACGCCGGGACCCGGCCAGGCGTCCCCCCAATGCCCACTCCTGACCGAGCCACGACGTGCCGGGCGGGCCATTGCCGACCCTGCACACGGAGAATTGGACACGTCCAATTCTCGCCCCGAGCGTACCCGGAACAGATTAGACATGTCCAATCTGTTAGACTCGCAGGCGACCTGACGTTTTGTGACAACCCTCGCCTGATGACATTCATCCGATGAAAGAAGCCACTGTGAGCGACGACCAGCCGACCTCCGCGCCGGGTCTAGCCCTGGCCCGGAAGCTGAACATCCTCTTGGACACCGCCGAAGCCGAGGGCCGGAAAATCACGTTCAATGACGTCCGCGACGCCATGTCCACTGCCGGGACGCCGCTCTCGCGCGCCAGATGGCACTACATGCGATCGGGCTCTGGTCCGGCCGTCAAGAAAGTCGAACTTCTGCAGAACCTGGCCAGGTTTTTCGGCGTAAGCGAGAACTACCTCCTGGACGGCGAGGACGAACTTCCGCCCCTAGTGGAGGCCCAGCTTGAATTGCTCGCCTCCATGCGGGCCAACAAGGTGCGCAACTTCGCCGCCCGCCAGCTGGATGGGCTCTCCCCGGAAACCTTGCTCCAGATCCGGGATCTGATCGACGAGCAGCTCGCCCGAGGGGATTCCGACCAGCCCTGACGCCGGTGATCCCCTAAGCCACTGAGCCCCTAACCAAGCTTTGACCTGCACTGATATGATTCTGGCGAGGTTTGGCCGTCAGGAAGTGGCGTGTCCACGCTGACGTTTTATCAACAGCCAAGGACTCGGTATATGGACTACGACGCCGCCCGGTCGCGGGCACGGGAAGCAGAGGCCAGCCTCCGTCTCAGCGAGCCGGTCTCGCTGGCTTCAATCCAGAAGCACCTTGAACTCCAGAGGGGCCGCAAGATCGTCATCAAGCCGATCGAAGGGGCAACCGACAAGGTCTGTGGGCTGTGGTTCGGCCTTGACCACATGGACCTCATCATGCACGCCCGGGCCGCCTCCGAAGTCCACCGGCAGCAGATTGTCCTCCACGAGTTCGCCCACATGGTCCTGCGCCACGAGCAGGACATCGTGTCCGCCGAACATGCCGGCACGTTCTTCCCCGACCTCGATCCGGAGCGCGTAGTCAAGGCGCTCAAGCGGACGGATTTCCTCGATGAGCTTGAGGTCACCGCCGAACTCCTGGCTGACCGTCTCGCCGCGCGTATCCGCAACTCCCAGGACCGCTCCGGGGGCCAGCCGGGGAACTTCGGCTCGGTCTTCGGATGATCCAGCTCCTGATGGCGGCGGTCCTCTTCGTTCTCGCCGCGGTCCGCATCCCGGCCGTGGTCCGGAACGGCCGGGACACCGTCTTCCTTGCGGCGGTGTTCGCCGGGATCGCTTCGGTGCTGATGTCGCCGGCCGTGTACGCCACGGTCGATGCCGGCATCGGCGGCACCAACGTCGTCAAGCTGCTCCTGCACTCCTCAATGATCGTCGGACTCTGGTATCTCAGGTGCGCAGTCCTCGAGGCAATCATGCCCGCGGACAGGCGGCGGACCCTGATCCTCATGCTGCCGCTGACCGCCACACTGATCCTGCAGCTGCTGTTCTTCGTCCTGACCGGCCCCACAACCACGACGGACACCTGGGCCACCTACCAGGAGCGGCTGCCGGCCTCCTTGTTCTCGGCTATGCTCATCGTGTTTGTCGGGTGGGTCTGCGCCGGGGTCGCGGCCGCCTGCTTCCGCTACATCCCGCGGATGCGCCGGTCCTTCAAGGTCGGCTTCTCCATGGTCGGCATCGGCTGTGTTGTCGGCATGCTCGTGGTGGTCAGATTCACGATCGGGCTGCTCTCCGTCCCAATCCCGGCCCTCCTGGCCGTCCCCGTGCCCTCCGACGACGCCATCCGATTCTTGGAAATGGTCACCATCATCCTGGTCGGGGCGGGCCTGACGGTACCAGCCCTGGCAGGCCGGACCGGACGCAAACGGCGAGCCCGCTGGGAGGCGGACACCCTCGCCGGCGTCGAACCCATCAGGGAACGGATCCTGCAGAACGTCGACTCCGAACGCCTTCTCGAAAGCGATCCCGCCGCGCCGGACCGGGAACGGCTTCACCGGATTATCGTGGAGATCTGGGACGCCGAGCTTGCGTCCGGCGGGACCTTGACTGCGCAAGAGCGCACTTTCCTCCTTGCAGCCGAAAAGCAGCTCGACTTGAACCGGCTCCCGTGACGGGGCGTCGCGACGCCATCCGGACCCGCCTCACCCACCCGACCCGGCGTCCTCGTCCGACGGGCGCCGATCTGCACACGATCTACCGGGAAATGGTGCTGTTCGACTTCCAGGCAGAGATCCATGCCGGGTTCTTTGTTTCCTACTACCGCAACTTCGCGGTCCCCCCGATTGCACGGACCCTGGCGGGGTCCGGCGAGATGGCGGCCCGCCCGCTGAAGCGCTCCTACGACACCGGGATCGTGATCCACGAGATCATCGCCAACGGCTTTGACCACGAACGGAGCCGCGCCATGATCGCACTGCTCCGTCGGGTCCATGCGGGCGTGCCAGGCACCGCCGAGGACTTCGTCTACGTGCTCATGACACTGCTCGTCCTGCCATTGAGGTGGGTGGAGGCCCACGGCTGGCGGCGGCTGACCGCCTTGGAAAAGGAAGCCGCAACCGCCTTCTACTCCGAGCTGGGCAGCCGGATGGGCCTGGGCCCTGTCCCGGCGTCCTTCGAGGCCGCATGCCGCTTCCTGGACGACTACGAGGACCGGAATCTGGGTCCCAGCCCGGAGGGGGCAGCTCTCCTGGCCGCCACGGTCCCGGCACTGAAGAACCGGCTGCCCGCCTGGTTGCGCCGCTTTACCCCGCTCGTTCTTGCCCTGATGATGGACAAGCCCGAGGTGGCCGATGCCCTGGGGCTGAAGCGGGCACCGACTGCACTGAGGCTCGCGTTCAATGCTGTCCTGCGCGCACGCGCCGCCAAAGTCCGGTCCCGGCCATTGCCGAGCAGTCCTTCGTTTGTCCCAGGCACTGCAAACATTGCCGTCTACCCGGGCGGATACACCCTGGACCAGATCGGACCCGGGGCCGGCATCACCGCGGCGCGGCCCTAGCTTTTGGGCGGCCCTCCAGGGCCTTCACCGCCTGGGCCTTCCGGCGATTTCGGACCGCCCGGTCCTGCTGCCGGTCCGACGGCCGGTCCGGCTCCGGCTCCGGGGCCGACGACGGGCCCGGGTCCGGCGGGCCCTGCGTACGTAGGCACCGGCATCTCGCCCGGATCGACTGGGCCCATGTCGAGGTGGAACGGCGGATACTCGTCCCGCATGAGGGCAACGTATGCGATGACGCGGTAGATCCAGCGGTTCAGGCCGAGCAGGAGGTCGAAGATTCCCCGCCAGTATTGCCCCGTAAACAACAGGATGACGCCGGCAATGAGGACCAGCAGCCCCAGGAGGGAGATACCCACTCCATGCTGTTCCCACTGGCCGTCACGGTACTCCCACGTCCTCGCGGTCCCCGTCAGGATGCCGATGATCAGCAGATGCGGAATGGCCAGCAGCCACGATTTCACCAGCACCAGGCCGCGGGATAGCCGTTCGGGATAGTCGACGTCGAAGTCCGCCGGGTAATCAGTGCGGGCCAGCGTGAAGGGGGGATAGACGTCCGTGCCGATCGCGCTGAAGGCGTAGAAGGCCACGCGCCAGTTCCAGCGGATCACGCCGGCATTGAAATTGAACAGCGAGCGCGGGTAACGCCCCGTGAACAGGATCGCGAACCACGCCACGATCGTGACCACAACGAAGGCGAACCAGAGGATGAACAGGACGATGTAGTGCGGGATGGCCAGGAACCACTTCACGAGCCACATCCACCGCGACAGGTTCGGGTCGAGGTAGCCGTGGAGGCGGGCGGGGTACACGTAGGGTGTCGTCGCTCCCGGCGCCGCCGGATACGGAGTTCCCGGCGGGGCGGCGTAGGCGGCTACGGCTCCCGGCGGTGCAGCACTGCTCTGCTGGCCAGGGCCGGCCCGGGGCGGGTAGGGCCCCGCCGGATACTGCTGGCCCGGCTGGGCTGGATGGCCGGGCTGGGCCGGCAGATGGCCGGGAGGGACACCGCTGCCCGTCCCGCCTTGGCCCGGCCCGCCACGGCCGAGTCCTGCGGCGCCCAGCACTATCAGCGGCACCCCGATCAGCAGCATCACAAGGCCGCCGATCAGCAGGCCGATGAACACCGGCAGGAGCAGATCGGTGCGTGCCCCTGCCTGCAGATTCACGCTCACCGGAGAGGTCACGTCGGCGTTCATGACCACCGCTGCCCAGTCTCCGGAGCGGAGGTCCCAGGTCAGTTCCTGTTCCCCCGGTCCCGTGGCAGTCGCGGCCCAGAAGTTCTGCTGCGCCGGATCGGACGGGATTTGGGTACCGGCCACTTCGCGGTACAACGCGCGGAAGGGGTGAAACCTGACGTCGACGATCTCGGTGCGCCGGACACCGGCCAAGTACGTCGCGACCTCGGCCCGCGGGGCAATTCCGATGAAGATTTCCTTGGTGGGATCGGTGGAGGAACCGCGGAGCAGCACGCTGCCCGCAAGGTCCACTGACACGCCGTCGTTCACGCCGCCTCCGGTCATGAGGTCCAGCCGGGGGGTCGTCAGCGCGTAGGAATCACCTGAGAACGGCTCCGACGGCGTGATGAAGTACCTGCCGTCGCGCTGCTGGTAGTTGACCCACCCCGCAAAGCCGGCGCCCGCCAACAGTCCCAAACCGACCAGCGCGCACAGCGAGCCGATCACCAGCATGACAACCCGGCCTGCTTTCATGGCCGCCGTCCTTTCAGATGGTCCGTTTGCCACGCCCGGCCGGGCGGGACTTCCGGAAACTGGCGGCCCGGGCCGCTACCGCCCGAGCGAGATCAGGAACGGCTTAGCTTCGGCGATGATGTCGGCACCGCCGGAGCGGAAGACCAAGAACGCATTCACGCCGTGATCACCACTTTGAGGGCCTTCGTCTCCGCGGCGCGGGCGAAAGTGTCGTACGCCTCCATGAACTCGTCAAAGGTGAAGTGGTGGGTGGCGAAACTGTCGGCGGGGATTCTTTGCTGTGCCACGAGCTTGAGCAGCATGGGGGTGGTGTTGGTGTTCACCAGGCCCATGCTGATGTTGATGTTCCGGATCCAGAGGTCTTCGACGTGCAGTTCCACGGCTTTGCCGTGCACGCCCACGTTGGCCACGGAGCCGCCGGGCCGCACGATCTCTGTACACATCGTGAACGTCGCCGGAACGCCGACGGCCTCGATCGCGACGTCCACGCCCTGCCCGTCGGTCAGGACCATCACCTGTTCTTTCCAGTCGGCATCGGACGAGAGGACCACGTCAGTGGCGCCGAATTCGCGGGATTTTTCGAGCCGGTTCGCGTCGAGGTCGACGGCGATGATCGTCGCGGCGCCGTAAAGTCCGGCGGTACAGATCGCGGCGAGTCCGACCGGGCCGGCACCGATCACGGCGACCGTGTCGCCGGGCTTGACCCTGCCGTACTGCACGCCGATCTCAAAACCGGTGGGAAGGATGTCGGAGAGCATGACGGCCTGCTGGTCGCTGACCCCCTCGGGCACGAGGTGAAGGGAGTTCTCGGCGTACGGGACGCGGACGAACTCGGCCTGGGTGCCGTCGATCAGATGCCCGAAAACCCAGCCGATGCCGGAAGTGCCTTCCTCCCCCAGGCAGTGGGAGTACAGACCTGTCTTGCAGTTGGCGCAGTGACCGCAGGACTTAATGCAGGAAATGATGACGCGGTCCCCGACCTTGAGGCTGGTCACGGACGCGCCGATCTCAGTGATGGTGCCGACCCCCTCGTGGCCCAGGATGCGGCCCTTCGCCACCGTGGGGACGTCGCCTTTGAGGATGTGCAGATCGGTGCCGCAGATGGTGGTGGTGTCCACTTTGACGATCACATCGCTGGGGCTCTGGATTGTAGGATCGGGGACCTCGGTCCAGGACTTCTCCCCGGGACCGCCATAGACGAGGGCTTTCATACGTGCTCCTTGGCCTTGAGGATGACTAGCGGGTCCACGAGGCGCAGACGGCACGGCGTCTCCGTGTTATCTATCCCCGAATACAGCAACGAGGCGCGGGCGCGCTCACGGAGTTCCTCGATTGCGGCGGCCGACACGCGGGCATGGGCGAGGTCGAGCACGAGTTCATAACCGGGAAGCTTGCTCGTGACGCGGCGGCAAACAACGTACAGTGCCCGCACGTTGGCTACAGTCACCACGCCGTGCACGTCGATACGAGCTGTTTCGGCGTCGGGGTTCAGGCGTATGAGAACTTTGAGTTTGGGGTCTCCGGAGTGGTGGTGCATGGTCATGTGGCCGTGGTCTCCTGCCTTTTCCTGCTGAAGCCGGAAAGTGCAAACGCCATTTCCTTCCCCAATTCGCGGTGAGACCTGTGCCGTATTACATGAAGCGATTCCTCCCTCAACTACGGCCCCCCCAACTGGCCGTGCAGGAACCTCCCCGCATTTAGCTTGGTGGGCCCTCGTGGCACGGGGTAAGGGGCAAAAGTCCCTTGTAGGCGTTTTAGGTCCTGCGGCGTCGCACGCCTAGCCTGTTTCTATGTCTGATCCGCTCGATCCCTGCCTTGCGCCGGATCTCGTGCTGGCCTCCGCGCGGCGCCCCGGGGACGAAATATGCTTCGACGTTCATATTCGCGCCGGGGCCGTGTCTGCGATCATCCCGTCGCGCCAGGACTCCGCTGCCCTCCCCGCTGCAACCCGGGTGGTGGACCTGGACGGCCGCTATGTCATTCCGGGGCTGTGGGATGAGCATGTCCACATGACGCAGTGGGCACTGGCCTCCAACCGGCTTGACCTCTCCGGCGCCGGCTCGGCACGCGAGGCGGCCGCCGTCGTCGGGTCTCATATCGCCGGTTCCCATGTCGACGGGGCGGGCGGCGGCGCCGGGGCGGGTGGCGGGGCCGGGGCGGCGGGTGCCGTCCAGACGCTGGTGGGCGTTGGTTTCCGCGATGCCGTTTGGCCCGACCTTCCCAGCCTGGATCTCCTGGACGGCGTGACGCACGGCCGGCCGACCGCGCTGATCAGCCACGACCTCCACTGTGTCTGGCTCAACTCCGCAGCCGCTCACCGGTACGGCATGCCGGTGGACGCAGGCGGGCTGCTTCGGGAAGAACCGGCGTTCGCCCTGACCCGGGAGCTCGGCCGGCTGCCGGATGCGGTGGTGGATCCGTGGGTGCGGCAGGCTGGGCTGGCTGCTGCCGCGCGGGGCGTGGTCGGGATCGTGGACTTCGAGATGACGTGGAACCGCGACGCCTGGCTGCGGAGGATCTCCGGCGGCTTCGCTGCCCTGCGGGTTGAGGCGGGCGTCTATCCGCAGGATCTGGACCGGGCGGTGGCCGAGGGGCTGCGGACGGGTTTGGCGGTGGCCGGCAGCGACGGACTCCTGAGGGTGGGCCCCTTGAAAGTGCTGATCGACGGTTCGCTCAATACCCGCACAGCGTACTGTGTTGAGCCGTATCCGGACGGCGGCCACGGGCTGCTGACGGTGAGCGGGCCGGAGCTGCTCGCCCTGCTGGTCCGGGCGCGGCAGGCGGGTTTTGTGCCCGCGGTCCACGCGATTGGCGACGCGGCCAACCAAGTCGCGTTGGATGCATTTGAGGCGGCGGGCATTGCCGGACGGGTGGAGCATGCCCAATTTGTCCGGAACGAGGATTTCGCCCGCTTCGCCCGGCTGGGCGTGACCGCGAGCGTCCAGCCTGCGCATGCCCTCGATGACCGGGACGCGGCCGAGGCGAACTGGCCCGGGCGCACGGACAGGTCCTTCCCACTCCGTTCATTGGTGGCCGCCGGGGCGACTCTCGCCCTTGGCTCGGACGCTCCGGTGGCCCCACTGGACCCATGGACCGCCATGTCCGCCGCCACGGCGCGTGCCCGGCAGGATGGCCGCGGGCCATGGCATGCCGAGCAGGCCCTCACACGGCAAGAGGCCCTCACGGCCTCAACCCGGGGCCGGGGCCGTCTCCGGGTCGGGGACCCCGCCGACATTGCAGTGCTCGACGGCGACCCGCTGACTGTGTCCGACGCCGAGTTTGCCGCGATGCCGGTGGCCGCCACACTGCTGGCGGGACGGTTCACGTACGGCGGCTAAACACCTTTGACGCGGGCCTGGACCAAGTTGGCGTACGGCAGACGGCCGTACTCTTCCACGAATGCGGCGTGATACCCGGCTTCGGCCGCGTTGAGTTGTTCAACGGGAAGCTCTTTCCACGCGATGATCAGGGACGCGGGCGCGGCGAGCTGCCAGATGAGCCGTCCGTCCCAGTGGCCCGGCGGCTTGCCTTCGCCGAAGTCGACGAATTCCTGGATTTGCCGGCGCAGTCCGCGGTTGCCCTTGCTTCCGGGCCCGGCTTTGCCCACGAAGAGGACATCGGCGCCGTCCACCCATTCGGCGTCGAGAGCTGCGGTCTTCAGGGTGGGGTTCTTTTTCTTGAAGATGCCGGCGGTGCTCCTGGACAGGTACTGCGGCCGGTAGCCCTCGGGCCGCAGGACCGCGAAGATCCCGGGCTTTTGCGGGATCCGGTTGATGTCAAGGTCCCCGAGCGGCCGGAAACCGGTGAATCCGTCCTGTTTCAGGGACTGTATGTTGATGGGCATGGGTTCCTTGGCTCGGGGGTGTTCGCCCTTGAAGCTTACGGAAGAAGCTCGCGGTAGTCCGGGCTCAGCCGCGGGTGAAGGTGCCCAGTCCGGTCTGATCGTAGAAATCGAGCCTGACGCTCGACGCCGTGCCGGGAGCAGCGCCCGCGCCGGGGGCGAAGATTGCCCCGGCAAGGCCATTGGCGTTCTCGCCGATGGATTCAAAGCTGAAGGTGTCGCCGTCGAAGTGTGTGAGCGGGAACTTGGTGGTCTTGCCGGTCGGCCCCTGCTCAAGGGTCAGCACGCCGCTCTCCACCGCGACGTTGAGCGGGCCGTAGTAGGAGTTTGCGTAATTTCCGGTGTAGAAATCGTTGCCCCGCGCCGGTTTGGCCTGGGCTGGCGCCTGGGAATAATCGACTTTTGGCTTCTCCGCCTCATCGATCTTCTGGAAGACGCCCGCGGTGAATCCGAACCAGTCCACTGTCGGGGCGCCGTTCTGGGCGGTGTCCAGGAACGCGGCGCAGATCGCTTCGGGGATGCCCTGCGGGCGGCCGTTCGTCAGGGCCACAATGCCCAACTGCTCGCCGGGGAGCAGCGAGACGGCGGTCGCGGCACCAAGGTTGAAGGCTCCCGAGTGCCCGAGCGAGAGCCGGGCGTGGTCGTCGTAGGAGACATTCCAGCCCAGGCCGTAGAAGCGGGTGCGGGCGGCCGCTGTGGGGGGAGGGCCCGATACTGCGTGCGGGACATGCGTGACACCCAGCGCGTCCGGGGCGATAATCTCCTTGCCCTCAAGGCTGCCGTTGGCGAGCTGCAGGCGGATCCAGCGGGCCAGGTCATGCACGGAGGAGCTGGCCCCGCCGGCGGGTGCTTCGGCGTCGGCGTCCCGGCTGTATTTGGCCACCCAGGTCTTGTTACCGGCGGGGACGTGGATCAGGGCCCTGTTCGATGCCTTCTGGTAGTCCGAGTGGCGATAGCTCGTGGATGCCATGCCCAGGGGCTTGAACAATACTTCTTCGGCGAGGTCTGCCCAGGGCATCTTCATGGCATCGGCCACAGCCAGCGCGCCAGCGGTGTAGCCGAAGTTGCTGTAGTTGTAGCTTGAGCGGAAAGAGTCCAGCGGCTGCTGGTTGAGGTGGCTGAGAATGTAGGACTGGTCGAATCCGAGGTCCTCCAGCAGATCGCCCGCCCCCGTGCTTAGGCCGCCTTGATGGGACAACAGATCGGCTGCCGTGGCGTTTCGCGTGACGTAGGGGTCTTTCAGGGCGAAGCCGGGGCTGTGGTTGATCACCGGTTCCGTCCAGGAGATGGCCTTGCGCCCCACGGCCACGGCCGCCACGGTGGAGGCCAAGGGTTTGGACACCGAGGCCAATTGAAAGACGGTATCCGCGTCCACCGTTTCGGGCTTGCCCGACTCCCGCACGCCGAAGCCCTTGGCGTACACCATCTGGTCCTTGTAGACCACAGCCACGGCGACTCCGGGAACACCCGTACTCTCCATCGCGCCCTGCACCATTCCGTCCAGCTTGGCCAGGGCGTCGTTGACCTTCTGTTGGTCCAGGAGCGGTTTGACCTGCGGTTCCGGTGCCGGAAGCAGCGACGCCGACGGCGTACCGGAGGTGCCAGCGCCACTGCTTCCGGCATCGACGGGGGCACTTTGGCCCGTGCAGGCGGCCAGCAGCGGCATCCCCGCTATGCCCGCGGCCCCTACGCCGACCGCTTTGAGTAGCGAGCGGCGGTCCGAGGGCAGCGAGCTGATCCTCGTCGCGATAGATTCCCTGTGGTTCATGGTCAACCCTCCGCCCGATACCGCCTGGGCCGCCGAGCCGACGCCCTCTCCCATGATGGACCCGCGCTCGTGTTTGAGACAGGTGTAGTCGACGGATCCACGGGTCTGTCGGACGCCGGAATCTCGGGGCCACACCTCCAAACCCGCCAACGAATCCCACCAACCTAGCTAGCCTCGCGGCCTGCTCTGGCAGTCCCCTATAAATGTCGGACCCCCGATGGAGACTGGATTCATGGACGGCATTCAGGGGCCCAAAGTGGTTCCGGCAGACTCGGCACCGGCAACTGCCGTGACCGTCGCTGAACTTGCCCGGATCCTGGCCTTCCTCCCGGCCCCGGACAGCGCCGCCGCACTGATCGACGAGATCCGGGACCTGGAGGACCTGAAGTCCGCCCTGGCAGCCCGGCAGGCCCGGCACGCCGTCGCACTGGACCTGTCCCAGCGCCGCGACCAGGCCGCCGCCGGAGTCCCGGCCGACCGGCTCGGCGCCGGGATCGGCGCGCAGATCGCCCTCGCCCGGCGCGAGTCCCCCGCCAGGGGCGGCCGGCTCCTGGGCCTGGCCAAGGCGCTGGTGACCGAGATGCCGCACACCCTTACCGCCCTGGAAACCGGGCAGCTCAACGAATGGCGCGCCACCCTGCTGGTCCGCGAAACCGCCTGCCTGGCCGCCGCCGACCGGGCCGCCGTCGACGCGGAACTCGCCGCCGACACCGGAACTCTGTCCGGGATGGGCGACCGGCGGCTGGTCGCCGCGGCCCGGACCGCCGCGTACCGGCGTGACCCCCGCACCGTCACCGACCGTGCCGCGCACGCCGCCACCGAGCGGCACGTCAGCCTCCGCCCGGCCCCCGACACCATGTGCCACCTGACCGCCCTGCTCCCCGTGGCCGCCGGCGTCGCCGTGTACACCGCCCTGACCCGGCACGCCGACACCCTCAGGAACAGCGGGGACCCCCGCTCCCGCGGGCAGCTGATGGCCGACACGCTCGTGGAACGCACCACCGGCACCCCSGGCGGGATCAGCGGGGTCGAGATCCAGCTCGTCATCACCGACCGCACCCTCTTCCAGGCCGACGCCGAACCGGCCCGGCTTCCGGGCTACGGCACCGTCCCCGCCGGCTGGGCCCGCAGCATCATCAACGGCACGACCCCGGACCGCGGCGGCAGCGCCGATGACACCGCGTTCCGGCTCTGGCTCCGCCGGCTCTACACCCACCCCGGCACCGGCGAGCTCATCGGCATGGACTCCCGCGCCCGGCTCTTCCCGCCCGGGCWCCGCCGGTWTATCCAGGCCCGGGACGACACCTGCCGCACCCCCTACTGCGACGCGCCGATCCGCCACCTGGACCACATCATCCCCCACCACACCGGCGGCCCGACCACCACGGACAACGGCGCCGGACTCTGCGAAGCCTGCAACCACACCAAAGAAACCCCCGGCTGGACCGCCATCCCACGCCCAGGACCACGGCACACCATCGAGCTCACCACCCCCACCGGCCACACCTACCACTCCACCGCACCACCCCTGCCGGGGACGCCGCTGCGCCCAACGGACCAGCCGGGATCCCGCCACCGGCGCCAGCTCCGGCGCCACGCCAAGTCGCTCAAACGCAGCAAATTAAAAGAGATGCCCGCAGCCTAGGGACCAGTCAGCTGGCGCCGTACAGGCCTGGACTAGTGCCGGCCCGGCCCCAGGTTGGGCGGGCGACGACCCGTGGACCGATTCCAGGGTGGCACCGCCAGCGGTCTGCGGTTCGGGGACCCAATCGCAGACTTGGCGCCACTGGTAGTAGTCGGCGACCTTCCTCCTTGCTGGGACGGCGAGGCTGCCCACGGCGGGGCTCCACGGCCGGTGGGAAAGCCACCGGTCCCAAGCCTCTGCCGCGGGCAACCTGCCCGGCGACGGCAACAAAGAGACGGCGGTAAAGAAAAGCGCCTGCCCACTTAAGCGGCGGCAGACGTCAGGCCTGCAGGTACCTTCGCGATCTCGCTAAGAGACGGCTCGGACACTTCCATGTCCCGAACAACCCGGAGTCATCAGATGGTTACCTGCAGGCGCTTTAAGCCTACGCCCGCCTCACCGCCGTCACCAGAGGGCCCGTTGACTCACGGAAAACTTCCCGGCAGCCCCGGACGCAAGGGCCCCCGCCGAAACACCCCCCGGCGCGAAAGCGTAGAGTGGAGGAAGCCGCCTGATTCTGGACGCCAAGTGCTGAGGGAGAAATCGTGACGATTGACTGGGACGAAAAAAAGACCCTGCTGCAGGAGCCGAACATCGCCGCCGTGACGCAGCTGTGCGACGAACTCATGGAAAAGAAGCCTGGATCCGTGGTCCCGTACATCGACCCCATCCATGACGAGGACGAATGCAGGATCGTCAGTCTGCATGTCACCCCCGGCAAGGGCACCGAATCGGGTTTCGTCTCGCACTTCAACGACGATGAAGCCGCCCGCCGCGCCACTTCCATCTACGAGGCCGCAGAGCTGGATCCCCGCTATGTGATGCCCTGGAACGCCTACCCGTGGATCCGCGATCCGGAGGCTTCCTCGGCCCTGAACGTCCAGGAGAAGACAGACGGCCTGCGGCCCTTCCGCCAGTTCCTCAAGATCAACAAGCGCGTCTCGGCCGTTATTGCGCACGGCGCGGACGCCCACTCTTTCCTGACGCTGTTCGAGAAGACCTACCATTCCTCGCTGAAGAACCATGGCGTCAAGATCTACAAGGCCACCGCACTCGGCGGCCGCGCCTTCGCAGTCTCTCCGGCCAAGCAGGAAGAGCTCCTCGCCAAAAACGTTGAAGTCTACAAAGACGCCATGCAGCGGGCGGGCATCCAGCACCTCTGAGGCCCCCGCAGCAGGCTTCACGCAGCAGTAGCCGACGCAAGCAGGGCCGGCGCCGGTGGCGTCACCCTGCCAGCAGCCTGCGCCGGTGCTTGAGTTCCTTGACCCAGTCGCGGGTGACCATCGCCGAAAACGGCGAGGCGCCGTCGTCGGTCATGGAGCGGAACGCCGTACCCGCCTGGAGGTCCGCCAGCAGCGGTTCCGAGGCCCTCAGCGCCAGTTCCAGCATCTGGACGGCGGCACGCTCAGTCAGCCCCATCCCCGCGGCCCAGCCCAGGAAGTGCTTCCGCGAAACCCCTGTCCGCTTGCCGTCCAAGGTCAGGGCGAGTGTCTTGTCCCCGTAGACGACAGTGGACGGGATGTCGTATACCGGCGCGATGGACCACTCCCCGGCCGGCTGCTGCACCATGGAAACGTTCTTCGCGTGCAGATCGCCGTTGCCCGTCAGCCACGCAAATGCCGCCTGGAGCGCCAAATTCCGCACCGCAGGCAGCGGCGCCGCGCAATACGCCGCAAGCGCATGGCACACCTGTCCGTATCCCACGTTGTACTTGTCCGCAGGGTATAGGCCCAGCACCTGCGCACCGTCCTCGACGGCGAGCCGCTGCACCGCCCGCGGCACACCCGAAACAGGCACCCGGTCGAAGCGCTCCACAAGTAAGCCGGGCCGGCCGGCGACATCGCGGATCAGCTGGACCCTGCTCAGGGGGATCCGCAGCCGCGCCGCGTACCGGAACATCACGTACTCGTTTTCGACGACGTGCGGGAACTCGGGCGCGTTGAGTTTGAGGATGTACCGCCGGCCGGCGCTGGCCACCGGCATGGAGATCATTCCCGCGGACAGCTTGTCCTGCACGCCCGCCAGGGCCACCGGGTCAATCAGCCCGGAGTCGCCCAGCAGGGCCTCGAAATCCACGGGCGTTCCGGGGTCAAGCTCGACGGCGTGCTCGTCCGGGTCCAGCTTCTCGCCATGGCCGATGATTTGCACGTCACCCACCGGGTTGGCGCCCGCCGCGATGAGGAGGGACAGCTCATCGTCCACGCTGGTTTTGATGGAACGACGCAATGCATTCAACCGCCGGCCCTCCGGCAGAAGCCCGGTGAAATACGGCGGGGCCGCCCCCGCCGCGGACAGCACGGGGTGCGGAGTCAGCGGCAGGGAGCTCGCGACGGCGGGGCCCCCGGACGCCAGATAGGCCGGCAGGTAGCTGAACCTGGTGCCGCCGTCGTACCGTTCCAGCCGCGCCGCCAGCACGCCAGCCTTGTAGATGTCCGCGATGCGGTGCCTCATGGCCGGGCTTCCGGGCCATCCCGCAGTTCAGTGTTGACCGCGGGACCGGCGAGGGCTCGGGCGGCGGCGCTGGTCCGGGTCTGGACCCGGAGCTCCAGTCCCAGCGTGTCCAGGAGCGCCAGCAGGGACTCCAGCTGCACCGTGCGTTTGCCCTGTTCGACGAACCGGACGAAGCGCTCTGAGACTCCGGCCAGTTCGGCCAGCTCACGCTGGCTCAGCCTAAGCGACCCGCGCCGGGCCCGGGCCTCGGCCGCGAGTTCGTCAGGAAACGAGATCCCCATGGCCACCTCCCGTAGATCAAATTCGTCCGAGTCACATGCGCTGTAGGTACGAACGCTGTAGGTACGAACGTGCCGTTTTGCGGCCATTCCCAGTATAGAACTGCCCAACGCGTCTGCACAGGGCCAATCCGGCACGTTCGTACCGGCAACATGTGGGCGGAGCGCGACTGGCGGGCGCAGCTGGCTGGGGATCGAAGGCGCCCGCCGTCACAGCCCTGCCGTCACACAATGGGCGGATCTGTCGGGCGGGCGCGTGGCGCTGCACAATGGCCCGTAGGATTTAAAGGACTTAGGAAATCCAGCCCGCCCAGGGAATCCGGAAAGGACTGCACAGCATGACGCGCGCTTCCTTCCGGCTGTTCCGCACCGGGCTGATCGGATCCATCATTGTGGCACTGGCGGCCGGCGGCCACCTGGCCGGCGGCGGACGGCTGCCCGAACCTGCGATCGTGACGGCGTTGTGTGCCGTGGCGATGATCCCGGTGGCCATCCTGACCCGCTTCCGCCTGTCCTTTCCCGCCCTGGCCGGGCTGCTGGGCATGGGGCAATTGTGGCTTCACTGGTCGTTCGGCGCACTGTCCGCAGGGGCGCCCGCGGCCGTTCGGGCGCGGATGGTCGAGGGCCATCCGGGCCATGCGACGGCTGCAGTTCCTCCGGAGATGCTTGACCCGTCCATGGCGGGTTCCGCGGCCGGCATGGGTGGGGCCATGTTCGCCGCCCACGCGGTGGCGACCCTTTGCACGGCACTGCTGCTGGCCCGCGGCGAGCGGGCCTTGTTCGCACTGGCTTCCTGGCTGCGCCCCCTGGTGCAGCTGCCCCGGCCCCGCGCCGTCCTGCCGATGCGTGCCCCCGGCCCCTGCACGGTCAACCTGGTCCTCCCCAAGGTCCGCGTTGGCCTCCACCTGCCGACCCGGCGCGGGCCTCCGGAGCTGTCGCCCGCCGCCTGACACCAATCCCTTTCACACATGGACGGGGACAGCAGGCGGCCACCCGCTGCTACTCCCGGACGGACACCGAACCGGCCGGCTCCCCACCGAATTTCCGCCAGTGAAAGGCACCTTTGCCATGAAATCCTCCCTCCGCCGCACCCTCAAGTCCGCCGCGGCCGCCACGATGACCGCCGGCCTGCTCGCCGCCGGCGCGGCAGCTGCCTCCGCCCACGTCCACGTCGACTCCGATGACCCGGCCGCGGGCGGCTACAGCCACCTGACATTCAATGTTCCCAACGAGTCCGAGTCGGCCAAGACCAGCAAACTTGAAGTCACGCTGCCCACTGACACCCCGTTCACCTCGGTGTCGGTAAAGCCCGTCGAGGGCTGGAAGGCCGTCATCACCACGAGCGAGCTGCCGAAGCCGATCACGATCGCCGGCGCCACGGTCACCAAGGCCCCGAGTTCCGTTGTCTGGACCGCTGACGAGGCCCACCAGATCGGGCAGAACGAATACCAGGCGTTCTCGCTGTCCGTCGGCGTGCTGCCGGACGCGGGAACCACGGTGACGCTGCCGACGGCCCAGACCTACACCGACGGGACCGTCGTGAAGTGGGACGAGAAGACGGTCGATGGACAGGCCGAACCCGAGCACCCTGCCCCCTCGTTCATAACCACAGCCAAGGACGCCGACGCCCACGCCGCAGCCGCCCCTGCCGTAGCCACGGCAACAACGGCCCCCTCGCCCACCGCTGCCCCGGCAGCGGCAGCGAGCACTTCCGGTGACAGCGGATCCGCCGCGGGCTGGATCGGGCTGGTCGCAGGCCTGGCCGGACTCGCCGCGGGCCTGACGGCCCTGGCCCGCACCCGCCCGTCCCGGGTCAAGTAACACGGACAAGTAACCCCATCAAGTAACCCGATCAGTTGACCTGGCGCCGGAGATCCGGCGCCAGGTACGACGGCGGCCCGGACACCCGAGGCCGCCGTCACAATTGACACCCCGTTGTGATCCCTGCCATATTTTAAGTGTGAACCTGTCAGACAGCCGGACAGCAGGACAGCCCTTGGCCCGCCTCAGCGCCGCCGAAGCCGTCTTCAACGTCCTCCGCTCCGAAATCGAATCCGGCAAGCTCGGCATTGGCGCCAAGCTGAGCTCCGAGGCCAGCCTCGCGCAGCAGTACGGCGTGAGCCGCTCCGTGGTCCGCGAGGCCTTGCGCTCCTGCACCGCACTGGGCCTGACGGTCACCAAAACCGGTCGGGGCACGTTCGTCGTCGCCAACCACGTGGCCAAGGACCTGGTCCTGGGCCAATACTCCGCACGCGACCTCACCGAGGCTCGTCCCCATATCGAGGTACCTGCCGCCGGGCTGGCTGCGGAACGCCGTTCGCCCGAGGAACTGGACACCATGCGGGACGTTGTTGCCGCGATGAGCGGCGAGGACGACCCCGAAGTGTGGGTGGGCCTGGACTCCAGCTTCCACGCGCTGATCGCGCGGGCCAGCCGGAACAAGGTGTTCGAAAACGTCGTCGCGGACATCCGCGATGCCCTCGCCCACCAGTCCGAGACCCTGAACATGGTGGCCGACCGCCAGCACGCTTCCGACGAGGAACACCGGCGCATCCTGGCCGCGATCGAAGCCGGCGACGCGGCCACGGCGCGCATCGCCATGAGCCAACACCTCCATGCCGTTGGCATTGCCCTCGACTCGATTCTCCAAAGGACGCAATGATTTCTCCTGCTCTCGCGAACACCCCGACCCTGCTGTATCCGGAGCGGCTGCCGCAGCACGCCCCGCTTGCGGTCCAGACCCGCGACGGCCTGGTCGAGAGTGTCCACTACGGCTCGGTCATCGCCACCGCAGCGGACGGCCAGATCCTGCTGACCGCCGGCGAGCCCCTCGCTCCGTTCTACCCGCGCTCCGCCCTGAAGCCCCTGCAGGCCGTCGCCATGGTCCGCGCGGGACTGGACCTCCCGGACGAACTCCTCGCCCTCGCCGCCGCCAGCCATTCCGGGGCAGTCAGCCACCGCGACGGCGCCCGGCGCATCCTGGACCTGCACGGCCTGACGCCCGCGGACCTCGAGAACAGCACCGACCTCCCCTACGGCGCCCGGGAGCGCGAGGCCTGGCTCGGCGGTGGCGGCCAGGCCACCCAACTGACCCAGAACTGCTCCGGAAAGCATGCCGCCATGGCTGCCACCTGCGTCATCAACGGCTGGCCGGTCCAGGGCTACCTGGACCCGACGCACCCGCTGCAGCAGCTCGTGGCTCAGACCGTGGCGGACTTGACCGGCGAGGACCCGCAGCGCACAACCACTGACGGTTGCGGCACCCCGCTCTTCGCACTCACACTGCGCGGCATGGCACGCGCCTTCGGCCGACTGGCCGCGGCCGGATCCGGCGGAGCGGAAGCCGCCGTCGGCCGCGCCATGCGCCGCCACCCCGAGATGGTTGCGGGCGAGGACCGTGACGTCACCGAGCTGATGCGTCTAGTCCCCGGCCTGCTGGCCAAGGACGGCTTCGAGGGTGTCCAGCTGGTGGGCCTCCCGGACGGCCGCGCCCTCGCCGTGAAGGTCGCCGACGGCGGCGACCGCGCCCGGATGCCCGTCACCGTACGGGTCCTGGCCGCGCTCAACGTCGACATCTCACCCTTGGCGCGCCTCGCCGCCACTCCTGTGCTGGGCGGCGGCCGGCCCGTCGGGGTGCTGCAGGCCACCGATTTCCTCGCTGCCCCCAAGACCTCCAACGCCCCCGAAGACCTGTAAGGACTGCCATGACATCGCTCGACGAACGCGCAGAATTCCGCTCCGAACACGACCTCTTGGGCGACCGGGATGTTCCCGCCGACGCCTACTGGGGCGTCCACACCCTCCGCGCGGTGGAGAACTTCCCCATCACCGGCCAGCCGCTGTCCTCCAACATGTACCTGGTCCGCGGGCTGGCCGCCGTGAAACTGGCCGCCGCACGCACCAACCACGAGCTCGGGCTGCTCGACGCCGAGCGTGCCGCGGCCATCGAGGAAGCCTGCGCCGACGTTCTGGACGGCAAGCTCAGCGAGCAGTTCGTGGTGGACGTCATCCAGGGCGGCGCCGGAACGTCCTCGAACATGAATGCCAACGAGGTGATCGCCAACCGGGCCCTGGAAATCCTCGGCCACCCGAAGGGCGACTACGCCCGGCTGCACCCCAACGACCACGTCAACCTCAGCCAGTCCACCAACGACGTCTACCCCACCGCGGTCAAGCTCGGCACGATCTTCGCGGCCCGGGAACTGCTGGAAGCCCTGGCGGAGCTGGAGGACGCGTTCGCCGCSAAAGCCCTCGAGTTCCGCACGGTGGTCAAGATGGGCCGCACCCAGCTCCAGGACGCCGTCCCCATGACGCTCGGCCAGGAGTTCGGCACCTACGCCGTCACGATCGGCGAGGACCGGCTCCGSTTGGCCGAAGCCGACCTGCTGATCCACGAAATCAACCTCGGCGCCACCGCGATCGGCACCGGCCTCAACGCACCGRCCGGGTACGCCGAGGCCGCCTGCCGGCACCTCGCCGAGATCACCGGCCTGCCGCTGGTCACGGCCGTGGACCTGATCGAGGCCACCCAGGACGTCGGCGCCTTTGTCCACCTCTCCGGGGTGCTCAAGCGGGTCGCCGTGAAACTGTCCAAGATCTGCAACGACCTCCGGCTGCTCTCCTCGGGCCCGCGCGCCGGCTTCGGCGAGATCAACCTCCCCGCGGTGCAGTCCGGCTCCTCGATCATGCCCGGCAAGATCAACCCGGTCATCCCGGAAGTGGTCAGCCAGGTGGCCTACGAGGTGATCGGCAACGACGTCACCATCACCATGGCCGCCGAGGCCGGCCAGCTCCAGCTCAATGCCTTCGAACCCATCATTGTCCACAGCCTCCACAAGAGCATCTCCCACCTGGAAGCCGCCTGCCGCACCCTCACGGCCCGCTGCGTCCGGGGCATCACCGCCAACACCGAACATCTCCGCCTCACGGTGGAACAGTCAATCGGCCTCGTCACCGCCCTCAACCCGCAGCTGGGCTACGCCACGGCCACGGCCATCGCCCAGGAAGCCCTCGCCACCGGCAAGGGGGTCGCGGAACTCGTGCTCGAACACGGGCTGCTCACTGCTGAGCAGCTCACCGAGCTCCTCAGCCCGCAACGCCTGGCAAACCTGAGCAAATAATCCCCAACCGCTCCCTAACCTCGCAAGCTCGGTTAGGGAACCCTGCGGTAGTGGGCCCACCCGCAGACCCGCTACCCCGCCCGACCAGGGAGCAAGGGGCACGCCGTCGTGCCCGAAATCCCGACCGACTACAGAGAAAACGGAACTCGATGACGAGGGCCGTTCCAGCACCGGGCCACCTATCCCGGCCTCTACCCAAGGACTGGCTATGAAAAACAAATCAACAATATGGATCCTGGCAGCGCTCCTGTTCGGAATCCTCAGCGGGCTGGTCTTCCACTGGCTGCTGTCGTTGGGCACACGAGAATCCGTCGTGGCGGTCCTCGACACCGTGACGCACATGTTCCTGAACCTCATCAAGATGATCATTGCCCCGCTGATCTTCGCCACCCTCGTCTCCGGCATCGCAGGAGCGGCCAAATCCGCCGGCGTGGGCAAGCTCTTTGGCCGCTCGATGATCTGGTTCCTGTCCGCCTCCGTCCTGGTGGGCGCGTTCGGATTCATCACGGCGCACGTACTCAACGTCGGTGACGGGCTCAATCTGATGCCGGGAGGCGACGCGGGGATGGAAACGAAGCCCCTCGATTACCAGGAGTTCATTACCCACATCATCCCCACGAGCGTCTTCGCCGCCCTGACGGCCAACAACCCCCTTCAGATCCTCGTATTCGGCGCTCTCTTCGGCATCGCCCTGCTGAATCTTCGGAAGAAGGGTCGCTCCTCCATAG
This sequence comes from Arthrobacter sp. P1_C12_2, assembly GCF_056406415.1. Classification (NCBI taxonomy): domain Bacteria; kingdom Bacillati; phylum Actinomycetota; class Actinomycetes; order Micrococcales; family Micrococcaceae; genus Arthrobacter; species Arthrobacter sp. P1_C12_2. The sequence goes on from NZ_JBFUAF010000018.1 coordinate 53,208, forward strand.
CCGATGCCATCGATGAACTGATGGGCGTCATGCTGAAGGTCACCGGATATGTGATGCTGGCGGCACCAGTGGGCGTTTTCGCCGGCATCGCAGCGGCCTTCACCTCCCAGGGCCTCGACGCGTTTGCCACCTACGCGGCGTTCATCGGCGGGTTCTACCTCTCGCTCTCGGCCCTGTGGGTCATCATGGTCGGCGTCGCCGTCGCCTTCCTCGGACGGGCGGCCTTCCGGCTGGTCCGGATAGTGCGCGAACCCATGGTCATCGCGTTCGCCACCTCCAGCAGTGAAGCCGCCCTGCCCAAGCTCATTGAAGGCCTGACCAAGTTCGGCATCGAGAAGCGCACCACCGGTTTCGTGCTGCCCCTGGGGTACTCGTTCAACGTGGACGGCTCCATGATGTACATGACCTTCGCGTCGGTCTTCCTGATCAACGCCTATGGCATCGACATGGACCTTGGCCAGCAGATCGCGATGACCGCAATGCTCCTGCTCAGCAGCAAGGGCATGGCCGGCGTGCCGCGCGGGTCACTCGTCGTCGTAGCCGCCGTGGTCCCTGCCTTCGGCATCCCCGCCGCCGGAATTGGTGTCCTGCTGGTGATCGACCAGCTCCTGGACATGGGGCGAACCGCCACCAACATCCTGGGAAATGCCATCGCTACCGCGGTGATCGGCCGGAACCACGACAAGTCCACGTCCCTCCTCGAGGCGTCGCGCGCCGGCACCTCCGACGACGGCCAAGACACTGAGGACAGCCGGCAACCCGAGCTCGTTTCGAGGCACTGACCGGCACCGGTCGGCCAACTAAATTTTCAACCTGCAAACCGACCCTCACACCGGATGAAAGGCCATCGCCAATGACCGCTGTCCAGAGCCCGGACGTGCACCGCCTTGAGCGGACGAAAAGAGCGCGAAGCGCACCCATCAGATCACAAATCATCGACTACCTGGTACGCCATGGGGCAAGTAAAGTAGCCGACATCAGCGACGGCATCGCATCCTCGCGGGGCTCAGTCAGATACCACCTGGCAGCGCTGGAGAGCGCTTCGATAGTCCGTTCCAACATTTCCCCCGGAACCAGAGGCCGGTTCACGCCCTTCTACGGACTCGCCCCTGGAAAAACGGAGTCGGACACCTAGCTCCACGGCGCTGACTGCAACTCTTGCGGACGACGGCGGGACCTCCCGCCGTCGTCCGCTGTGCTTTTACGGCCGGAATCTCATGCCCTCAGTGAGTGAGGTCAGCGGCCATCAGGCTCGGACGCCTGTCACTACCGCAGTCTGTGAGTCCGGCCCCTGCGGCCGATAGCGGCTACTACGTCACGTTTGAGATTCCGCCATGGGAGGACCACGGCCCGGCAAAGTCCCGCAGGCCAGCCAACTAAGGAGTGCAGCAAAAGGGTGACTTTAGCGACGTCCGGACTCGGCCAGATAGAGTTCATTGCCGTCCGGGTCGGTGAAGAAGGCCAGCCTCAGGCCTCCTCCCTCGGCCACCGGTCCGTGGAAGACCACGCCGCGCTCCTCCAGCGTCAAGATCACCTGTTCGATCGGCTCATCAACACCGAGGCCGACCGTGACCGCTCCGCTGGTGCCTGGCACGGGGCTGCGCGGGCCCGCGGGGTGAAGACCCAGGATCAACCCGTCGCCCGCGTCAATGCTGGCCCAATGGTTTCCGGCCCGGAAATCCAGCCTAAGGCCAAGGACCTCGGTGTAAAAAGACACGGATCGATCCAGGTCACTCACGTAAATCGTCGCGTTCCCGCCCCTGATCATAAGTGCACTGTAGCGCTGAAACACGGCAAAAGGGGGCCACCGGCCGTAGGCCGGCCGATAGGCATGATTCTCATTTCTGACGTTCTTATCCGACGGAACTGCAATCTACACAAATGGCGGTTCGCCTTGGGATGGCACCGGCATTGGACGCCTCTGGCCGCTGCTGACAGGCGAACGGGGTGAATATGCAGCACCGCCCCGCCGCCGTCTCGAGCCAGAAATCCTGTCTTGAGACTGTCTCCAAATCCCCTTGACGCGTGCCCACACTTCCCCGGTAAATTGTCCAGCCTCCGGCCCGCGCGTACCTTCCGGCCGGAGTTGCTGCCCGCCATAGCACCGTCACCGCGGCCACGACTGGCTGCAACTGCGAGTTCCAGGCAAGTCATGTGAGAAACGCTGCCACTTGGCATTAATAGATGTCATCGGAACCGGACGGGCAGCGGAAAGGACTAAAGGAGATGGCCAGTTGGGCAGCCGATCAAACCTTCGCGAGGCGAGGGACGCCGATCTTCCTGCAGGTCATGTCCCAAGGGACGTCTAGACGCATGAACTGGTATCAGCAGAGTCCGCACGAAGGGAGCCGAATTGCAAGGCGAACAGCCGCCCGTGGAAAAATGTGGACACGGTACACACCTCCTTTGACCGGACAAAAGGAGGCACGCCCCTCCCCCGGTCCCGCACGAAAGAGCGAATCGAGGCGAAAAACTGGAAGAAACTCCCTCAGATCATGTCATCAGCACAACCCGGGACATGAATAAGCGAAGGACCAGCCTAGCCGCACCAGACCAAGCCAAAAAGGAGACCCAGATGCCCCCACATCCCAGCAGGCGGAGGGCCTACAGCCAGGGCACCTGACCCCGCCACCCAAGCAACTTCACAGGCTACCGCGGCAGCCAGGCCACAGGCCGCGGCCAGTGTCAGAGGGACCCGCGCAGTGAGAATGTCCACACATTAAAGCAATAACCCCTCTGACGAGGGGTTATGCGTGCCCGAGGTGGGACTCGAACCGGACTCCAGCCCCCGCAATCACTGGACTCCCCCGGAAACATGCGGAAACCGGACCGATCCGATCCACATACGACCCGGTCCGAAGCCGAAAGTGTGTACTTTGTACACACCCCCTTTTCTGACAAATTTTGAGCAATTCCATGCGACTGCCGCGCTCCCCTAACAGGGGGCGCGGCAGCTCCGTGTTTTGCGCCATGAGCCTTCCCAAGCGGATTTCCCGCCAGCTGGTAACGGGGATTGGTAACGGTGCTGCCACCAGCCGCAACGATGGGGAGCCGGGGCCAGCGATACCGACGCCGGGCTCTGAGACGCGACAACGAATCACACCAGCACTAACGTCGGATATTCCACTAATTAACAAGCCACCCTCTGGCCCTCTCGAAGGCATCGGCAGCCGCGGCCCTCAGCGGGCAGCGGGCAAACGGGTCCGCCGAGCCGTCATCGGGGCGATGAAGCCTTACCCCTTCTCGCTCTTGAACCACTTGACGGTGCCAGTAGCCATGGTGCTGCCGTCCTCGGGGGGGCGCCGTGGCCTCACATTGCGGCCAGCGCTCGCGCCGCCCTCGGGGCAGGCCTATGGGTGCTCCTAGCCAACCTAGGCGGCGCCCGTCGTGCCGCCCGGGACGTCGAAGGCCTTGAGCACTGCCGCGCCTTCCGCGAGAAGAGGTTCGCGGTCGGCTGGCTGGGCCACGAGCCGGGTCACATCGCTCAGGAGAGTCTCGACGTACCGCCGGACTACAGCGTGGTGGGCCGCGTCGCCGAACCACACGAGATCGCGGCACACGCGCAGCAGAGCCCGGACGACGCGAGGTTCGTTCGCGCCGTACCGCCGCACCTGTCCGAGGGCGAGATCCACGAGATAGGCGAAATCGCGAGCCGGCACGTGCAGCCTTATGGTGCCTTGCGCGTCCGCCACGGCCTGCGGACCGTGCTGCCGGAGCGCGAGGGCCGCGAGGATCGAGCCGAGATGATCGACCGCCTGGTTCGCGGTGTAGGGGTCGTTGATGGCGGGCGAGAGCGCCTTGGACGCGACGTCGGCGAGTTGCCGGATCCCGAAGGCGACGTCCTGCTCAAGGGTCCGTTCGTAGCCAATCCGCACGCTCTGCACGAGCGCCCGCCGCAGTTCAGCGCCAGCGTCGGGGGCCAGGGGACCTTCGCCCGCGCTCCCCCACACCCAGGCGAGCGGAGCCCCGGCGACGACGTGTCGGCCGACCATGGGCACCATCCGGGCAGTGAGGCCTCGGCTCGCGAGCGCGCCGACGAACGCCTCAACATGGAAGGCCTGGACATATCCAGACCGCGGTGCCGGCAAGGCCGTGGCGCCGGGCGGCGGGTTTGGCATGCGAAGAGTGGGGTCGCCCGGGACGAACGACCGCTCGATCACCTTGAGTGTGGCCGTCTCGACGCGCTTCATGACTTGGTCCACCTGGATCGAATGCGCCAGGTGGTGGGCGAAGTAGACGAGCATGATCATGCTCACGAACAGCAGCAGCAGTGCGCCGCTCACCGCGAGGCGCGGGTAGTCCTGGGTGCGCTGTCCGCCGGCGATGCCGACGGTGTAGAGGCCCGCCGTGCTGTACGCGAACGTGGCCATGAACGTGCTCAGCGTCACCTGGTTGGGGATGTCGCGCAGGAAGTTCCGCAGCAGCCGCGGGCTGAACTGCGTAGACGCGAGCTGCAGGGCAACGACGGTGAGCCCGAGCACGACGGCGATGACGGTGACCATCGTGCTCGCGATCCCGATGAGCAGGTTCCGCGCGTCGTCGGACGTCCCTTGGAATAGGAGGACGGCGAGGGGCGACGCTGCGCCCAGCTGCACTGCGGAGAGCCCCGCCCCCGCGATGAGCGCGAGGGCGACGGCGCACGTCGGCATCGCCCACAGGGCACTCGCCAGATACTCCCGAACGGCCTCACGCCTCACATGTAACACTCTCGGCCGACGGTTCTCGCCGGTCAAGGGCAACGCTGCAAGGTTGTCGCCCAGTGGGGCGCACGGGGTGCTTCAGCAAGTCAGGGGACCACATGCAAACGTCGGAGACAGATCAGGTCCCGGGCCGGCGGAGCCCCTCGGAGCCGGACCGGGTCCCGACAGCCGACCGCGCGAAGCGGACGCCCATAATTCCGTTGCAGCGAATCGGAAACCGGCAAGGAAAGGTGACTGGATTCGAAGAACCAGCCCCAAATTGCGTGGTTCTGGCCACTCATCTTTATTGGCGACCGCTCTAACAAATTGCAGGATGGTGGCCCGCCAAGGCACGCCGTTTGATCGGGGGCGGCGTCTCTCGAGCCGAAAGTCCCTCTGGCCGGGGTACGTTCACGTGGTTCGAAGTGTCTGCGGGGCTTTTACGGGGGTTGCTGAAAGAGTCGCGCCAGCCCAGTCTGTGAATCCGAGAGGGCGAGGATGACGTCTCCGGCACGCAGTGTGGTGTTGCCCCGGACCTGGATGAGCTGTCCATCTCGTCGGATCATGCTGATCCACCCCGACTCGCCTAGCTCCATGTCCGCTATCGTGGAGCCGTCTGCCGGGGATCCTGGCTCAACGACGTGCCGGTGTAGTCCGTGTGGTTCGTCTGTGAACCGCAGGCCAATGCCCCAGGGTTCCGGTTCGATGCGGTGCATCGGCACGTGAAGGAGTGCGGCGAGGTAGGGCACGGCTGTGCCTTGAACGATGACCGAGGTCAGGACGACGATGAATACTATGGAGTAGATACGTGACGCATCGGCCGGTCCGGCGCTGAGGATGAACATGCCCAGCAGGATCGGGACGGCTCCTTTGAGGCCGGCGAGGAGGATGAATGCACGTTCGCCCAGTCGTAGCCGGATGGGTGTCATGATCAATCCGACGAGGGCGGGGCGGATGATGAGGATGAGCAGGCCAGCAAGGGCCAGCCCGATCCCCAGCTCGCCGGATCGGAGGACATCTCGGAGCGAGATGCTGAGCCCGAGAACTGTGAATGCAACGATTTCGGCCAGGCTGGCGATTCCGGAGCTGAAGCGTTCGATGTCGCGTTTGTGAGGGGCGCGTTGGTCGCCGATGATGATTCCTGCCAGAAACACGGCCAAAAACCCTGAACCGTGGAGCAAGGTCGTTGCGGCGTAGATGAAGGCTACAGCCGCCATTGTTCCCACCGAGTGCAGAGCTTCGTTAGGCAGGACAACTTTGCGCATCAGCGCCAATAAGCCATGGCCGGCGAAGAAACCGATGAGCGCGCCGACGGCCATTTGGAGTGTGAAATCCGCCATGCCACTGGCCACGGCGTCAAGCCCGCCTCCGGTGACGCCGAGGAGGCTGATCATCAGGGCGATGCCGACGGGGTCGTTCACCCCCGACTCACCCTCCAGGATGGTGCCGGTCCGACCAGTGATTTCCCGGCCACCCAGGACGGAGAACACCACGGCGGGATCTGTCGGGGACAGCGCCGCGCCAATGAGCAGGGCCGCGGCCCAGCCGAATCCAAAAAGGGCATGTGCGGTCAGCGCTAGGGCGGCTGCCGTTGCTGCGGTTCCGGCGATACCGATCCAAGCAATGGCCCCGGCGGATTGGCGGAACCGGCGCCAGCCAATGTGCATGCCACCGTCGAAGAGGATGAACACCAAGGCAACTGTGACAATTCGTTCATCCACTGTCACCGGGATATGTTCCAACGCAGGGACAACATCGGAGGCCAGGGCCGCGGCCAACAGAAACACTGCCGGCGCGGGTACTCGCAGCCGGGCGCTGAGGCGGTGGGCCAGCACGGCGGCAAGAAGAGCGGCCGCGACCAAGAGCATGACGAGGCTGAACGGCTCGACGTCGATCACGTGTTGAATGCTACGCCGGTGACGGGTGTCAGAGGCCAGGGCTCGGCCTGTCAGCACTCGCAGCCGCAATTCGTCGACCGAGGCCAATCATCAGTCATACGGAGGGACTTGCGTGAACTTCGCCGCCGCTCAACAGCTTTCGGGCACGTGGTTGTGTTGGCCTGGCACAGACGTCAATCAACGCCGGCGTGCCCGCACATCCGTGTTGTCCTTACCCGCAAGCTCGTCGCGGAAGTCGGCCTAAAGTCGAGGGACGTTGATGCCGAGTCCCCCGCCGAGGATCAATCGTCCGGCAATGCCGAACTGGGCTAGGTCTGTGCTGTGCACCCGCAACTGGGCTGGAGCCTGCTGGACTTCATCGTCCTGCTCACCGCCATCGGCGCCGCCAGGCGCCGCCGCGTACCCCCTCGCCGCACGACGAGGAACCGCCCACGCCTGACGCATCGCCCGTGCCATAGCCGGTGTCGAACGACCAACGAAGCCCCGGAGGGCATTCGCAGTCCGGGGCTTCCCTGGCTCCCGGCGGACTACGGGGACTCTGCGGGTGGACCACAGGGGGCGGCGGAATCCTCGGGTGTCGCTCGCCCACGGCACCCCAGATTTCGGTGAGGAGCTGTTGCTGGGTGATGAGTTTTCGGGATCCGGACCAGGAGTTCCAGGATGCCTTCCGTGGGGGTCAGGCGCACGTCCTGCCCTTTGCGGGTGACGCGTCTCAGGGCCAGTTCGACGGTGAGGGACGCTGTGGTCACCACCGGCGCTTCGTCAGCTTGGATGGACCGGCGTTAGACGGCCCGCAGCCGGGCCAGGAGCTCGTCCAGTCCGAAGGGATTGGCCACCACGGATGCTTCTTCAGGTGGGAGTCGCTCACCGCGCCGGGGCCCTGATGGATTCCCTTGGCGTCCTGCAGGCCGAACAGCAGCCAGCTCCTGAAGTTCTCCCTGGCTCCCGGCCGCAACGCCGAAGGATCCGCAGGCGGCCTGTTCATCGTGGTCATGTGTGCCTCTCCGCGCGATGCCCGCCATCGTGTTCACTGCCGACGATAACACCGGCTCCGGGAGCCGCCACCGGCCCGGCGCCGATCTTGACGGATCCTTAACACGGGCCGTCACCGCGAACGCAGTGAGCCACGGGCGGGGATTTCGATGTAGAGGATGGATCCGGCGGCGGCCGGCAGGTAACGGTGTTTGCGGTGCCGCGCGGGTCGGTACAAGTGTCCGAAGGGGTCCTTAACACGGGCCCGCTCCAGCCGGTCCTGGCGTGCGAGCCGGCGGTCGATCTCCTGAATGTTGGACGGGAACGATGCAAAGCCGTCGATGTCCAGAGACCACGCACCCTCGACCGGTGCCGTCCCGCCTTCCAGGGCGAGGGTTTCGAACAGGCCCGACACCACCTCATCCCTGGTAACGGGGTAGAAGCGCCGGAGCCGGTGCCCTTCCGGGTGCGCGTTTTGCGCGTCCAGCCACGCGTGGCGGAGCCAATGGAATTCCACCCGGCCCAGCGCGGGTCCAAGGATCAGGTGCCGGTTCGGATCCAGCGCCAGACGGTAGGCACTGCCGCTGCGGTCGATGATGCAGGCAGCTTCCCCGACGTACTCAAACGCCGCCAACAGATCCTGTTCCGACCGGTAATACGAAAACTCCCCGCTGTCATCGACGACGACGAAATCCCGGAGAACACCGGCACCGGCAGGAAGGCCGGGCGTGTCCTGTATCCGCCACGGCGTGGTGTTCATTATGGTTGGTTCCTGCCGAAGATCTGATCGCGGCCACGGCGGCTGCGGTGTCCTCTTGCTTCAGGACAGCACGGGCTGAGTCTCAGCGGAACGGGCCTTAACGCTTTACATATGCCGGAAGGCCACATATTTGCGTTCTCTTAATGTGGCGGCTCGTACGGGTTCATCTGAATCCAGATGGCCGAGCCGTGAATGACGTCTCGACGCTCACTAGTGCATTTGTGTCAGCCGCCGGCGCGCCGGAGCAAGGATCAGCGGTGCGGGCCGGTGTGCCGGTTGAGCTTTCGAGTTCGCCCCGCTGAGGCGTTCGCAGCTCCGGTCACTTCGATCCCTTGGGGCCGGGTGGTGGGGTCGGCACGTGTGGGAGCAGACGTGCGGTGAGGTTGCGGACGGTAATGCCGGTGTGTGTCGCGGGCACAAGCAGCGCGGAGGCGAGAGTGTGGCCGCGTTGACTCGGGCCGCTCGCCTTGCGGTGGCGGGTTTCGTAGGCGCGGAAGGCGGCGGTGTGGTCCTCGGGGTTGGCGGCCAATGCCTCGGCCAGGGTGGTGGCGCCGATCATGGCCTGGCTGGATCCGTCTCCGAACAGGGACAGGCAGGAGGCGGCGTCTCCGAGCAGCGCGACCCGGCCGCGGGACCACACCGGCACCCGGACCTGGCTGACCGAGTCGAAGTACAGGTCGTCGGCGGCGCGCAGGCGCTCGAGCAGCTCGGGCAGCACGGGTGGCGCGGGTGCTGGCCAGCCGGCGTAGGCGTCGAAAGTGATCCGCTTATGGGCATCAACGTCGCGGCGGGCGAGTCCGGGCCGGTCCGGGCCGCGAAAGATGAACGCGGCCCCCTCGCTGCCCCGCACGGGGTGCATCGTCAGCGAACGGCCCGGCGCGTTCTACATCAGGATGGTGGCCGGATCGGCCGCGGGCCGGTCGAGCGGCAGCGTGGCGACGTACAGCCCGAGGTGGCGGACGAAGTCCGTCTCCGGCCCGAACACCAGGGTGCGCACGCTCGAGTGCAGCCCGTCGGCGCCGACCACCAGGTCAAACCGGCGCGGGGCCGCGTGCTCGAAGGTGACGTCGACTCCCCCGGCGTGCTGGCGCAGCGCGGTGATCGAGTCGCCGAAGAGGAACTCGGCATCGTCGCGGGCGGCATCACAGAGGATTGCCGACAGGTCGGCCCTGGGCACCTCGACCTCGCCGCGATGTGGCCGGCCCAGCCGTAGCGGACCGATCCGGCGGCCGGAGGCAGTAACAAAGGCAAAGCCGGTCGCGTGGGTGGCCGCCTCTCGCAAACGCGGCATGATTCCCATCCGGCCGGCCACCTGGGCGGCCCCGCCACGCACGTCGACCGGATTGCCGCTGGAGCGCAGTCCCCGGGCGCGTTCGACGACCGTCGGGCGGAATCCCTCCCGGGCCAGCCAGTACGCCAGGGTCGGGCCGGCGATACCGGCACCGCAGATCAGCACTGTGCCTCGCCCCATACCCGCCATCCTAACGATATCGAGGAGCCCAGGAACCTGGCCCAGCCCGAAGCCACCGGTGTGCGCGCCGCGGATCATCTCAGCGCCAGCCGTGGTCCGGGGCGGTGTTGAGGGCCCCGGCCGGCAAGCGTCTAGCCCCTGCACCTATGCCGGCCCCCTGCCGCGACACCCTCCGACCGCTCCCCCGCCGCGAAAGACTCATTTAAATTGTTCCCGCACAGCCGTGCGCAAAGGGAACCGCAAACCGCCATTCAAGCCGCGATTTGACCGTCCACTCTCCCAGAACAGCGGCGAAGGCCTTAGAACCGTCCCAGAGAAAGAGTGGCCGAAGGATTCCGAGAACGACCTCAATCGAGAATTGAAGGCGTGCCAGCCCTTCGGGAAAAGGACCTCGATAACAGTTCTCGAAATCGCATCGCCGATCAAGGTCCGAGAATCGGGTTTTGAGAATCGAAGTTCTCCATCGGTCTGTGCATAATTATCGAAACGACTGGGGGACTAAATGTTCGATCTTTTGCCGCTCGATGGAGACGGACGTAGCTGCTATCCGAAGGACACTGATAGTCGTTGGGAGAGCGCGGAGGTTCTAGTTGTCGTGAAGGCCGCTCCTCAGCCCTCTGCAGCCTACGGCGACACGGTCTGTGTGGCAGGCATCCGAATGAGGGAGAGCGGCCCTGAATGGATACGGCTCTACCCCATACCGTTCCGCTCCTGGAGGAGTACCTCCAATTCACGAAATACGACTTGATCAGGCTGCAGGTAAAACCAGCGTCCAAGGATCCAAGAAGCGAAAGCTACATTCCAGATCGCTCCACGATAGAAACTGTCGCCCATTTGGATCCGTGGAAGCCCCGGCACCGATATGTGTCTCCGCTGTCGTCACAATGGACCATGTGCGGAATACTCAAGGCGCAGAGGGCAGGCATGGACTTCCCGTCACTCGCGGTGATACGCCCCCGAGAGGTTCGAGACTTCAAGCTGACCCTTCACCCGGGTTGGACTCCGGAACAGGCACAAAAGCTCAAAGTGAACCTTGGCCAGGAAGACCTATTCGGAGATGCCCCCAAAGTACAGCTGCTGGAGGCACCTCGATTCGAAGGAAAATATTCCTATCTCTGTGAAGACAAGACTTGCAAGGGGCACGTCCAGGGATTGCTCGACTGGGAGCTCGTCGCGCTGGAGCGACGACTGAAGGACCGCGATGACGTCACTGCCATGTCCGAGATCCGCATGAAATTCTTCACGGAGATGTGTGCTGCCGATCGTCGCCCGCTGTTTTTCGTCGGAAATCAGTTGAAGCATCCCTTGGCGTTCAGCGTTATTGGGGTCTACAGATCCCAGTCGCAGAACTAGGTGCGAGACAGCGCTGTAGCTTCGGCCGAAACGGCCTCAAGAACCAGTCGGCGATGGCAGCAAGCCTCCGATGCTTCAAAGCACAGGAGAGCCACATGTTCGGCCGCCGCGAGCTGGGCGAGGTAGTGAATAGCAGCATGAGCGGAGTCAGCGAGCAACAACTCTCGATACTTTTCATGGGCTCGCATCGCGGCATTTGTACCAGGCGCCCAGAACCCGTCACGGTTATCTTTGGGATTACCGAGGACGGGAAGATGCTCGTAACGAATGCCGGCTTCAGCCAAGGCAGAGGAAAGCGCGGTCTTCGAGAAACCCTTTTTCCGAGAGATAGCATTCAGGCGCACGTCGACGAGTACGTCAACCTTCCACGGCTGGAGATGATGAATGAACGACGAAATATCGTGGCCCTCGTAGCCCACACCGATAATCCCGCTAGTCTCCGTCCACATCACCCCATTCTTTCATGGGACCGGGCCTTAGCTTTCGTCCAGCGTCACCTGTCCGGTGCGGTCGCCCGCACAACTTCGAAGCGAGAAACTGATCTGCACGTCTCCCGTCAGAGTCTCCACCTCCGCTGATTCGACGAAGTCGAGCCGCCTGCGATCCGCACGGAGGGAGCTTTTGGGGAAACTCGGGATTCCTGCTGAGGTTCTGTCACACAAACTGATCGCAGAACCGTCTGCGACACATAAATTAGATGACGGGTAAAGTGACAACATTGCTGGCATCCACGATTTCGGAGACGGGTGTCACACAAACGAAGGTTTACCAAGCGAGCTGGCCGCGCCTTCCAGAATTTGGAAGGGCCGGGCGCAGATCTGTACGCCCAGGCAGGCGATCGCAAGCCCGACCCGTGCCCAGATGCTCTCCTCCAGCGGCCATGGACATGGGCCTTTCGGCTCTTCAGAGCCTCGGAATCTCCCGCTTTGAGGCCAACTGTTGCCCCTGCAATCGATCGCACATAGGCTCGTCCATGTGAGTGGCGGGGACGGTATTCCGAGAAGCGGAACCGCCCAGCGACCCGTGAAGGAAATCAAGCATGGCAACAGGTACTGTCAAGTGGTTCAACTCCGAAAAGGGCTTCGGTTTCATTGCCCCTGACGACGGAAGCGCTGACGTGTTCGCACACTATTCGGCAATCGCATCCAGCGGCTACCGCTCGCTCGAAGAGAACCAGAAGGTTCAGTTCGACATCACCCAGGGCCCCAAGGGCCCCCAGGCTGAGAACATCCAGCCGCTCTAGCAGTCCCCGAGAGGCTGGTCAGCCGATGCGGACGGCCAGTCTCTCGCTGTGTCCGGGGAGGGGCGGTCCGCCAAGCCTCGATCCACCGGTCGGGTTGAGGTTGTAGCGGCGCCTTAAACGGAGAATGCCTGTCGGATCGAGAAAAATCGGGTTTGTCTAGCACTCCCTTTGGCCGATTCGGCTAGAACGGCGCCGGCATGCCCGCCCGGCGAAAATTGTCAGTCCAGCTCCATGACCTTCAGAATGACTGTCAATAAATAGCACAACGGCCCTAGTCGGACGGGAAAATATCCTTGCTAGACGTCCAGCCGGGGTATGCCCTAACCAGGCAGATCAATAGCGATCCCCCGCGTGTCACCAACAAGCTGGTGAACGACCGCCTCGGCGATGACGACGTCGATGGCGGCTTCCCGCTGGACGTGTACACGCACGGCGCAGGTGGACTACCTCGACGCGATCCTCGCCGACGGCGACATGAAGCTCGACATTGTCCTGGAGCAGACCGCGGAAGATGAGGAACTGGTCACTCGCCTCTCGCCTCCTGGGCCGCAGCGACCTAGAGTTCGCTCTTGCAGTCATGTCGAAAGCCACCTTCCCGTTCATGGGATAGGCCTGACTGATCAAGCACAGCTAGAACCCAACAACAGCTGGAACGGCGACAGAAGAAGGCCTCCGGTCCCCGATACCAACATGCCCCGGACGCTCCTGACAGTCCTCGGGGCGGGCGTCCCCGCGTATTCGGAGTGGCGGCCCGGCCATGACTTGCGGGAAAAGGTCGCCAGACCCTGCCGGCAAGTCATGTCACATAGGACTCGTGGCTGCATGAACTCGTGTCAGCACAATTGGGCGAAGGGAGGGCCGCCGATGAGAATGGCACCACACGGACAAGGGTGTGGACGCAGGTCATGTCATCACCACAACACCACGGCATGAATAGGTACAAGGCCAACCACGCCCACCCGAACAACCCAGAAAGGAGACCCGGATGACCCCACATCCCAGCAAACGGAGGACCCACCAGCCAGGGCCCTGAACCCCACCCACATAACTCCACAGGCCACCGCGGTGGCCAGGCACCAGCCGCGACACGCGTCAGAGGGACCCAATCAGGTCAATGTCCACACGTTAAAGCAAAAACCCCCTCTGACGAGGGGGAATGCTGTGCCCGAGGTGGGACTCGAACTGCATTCCCGGCCTTGCAAAAACTGGGAAGCGGCGAAAACGTACCGAATCCGGGGCAGTCCGCAGGCTTTACGGTCCGATCCAAAGCGAAAGGTGTTGACACTGTCAACACCTTCTTTTCTTTCCACTATCCGACAGAGGTCCGTGGGTCTCCTTAGAAGACAGCGCGTCCTCAAGGCAGAAAGCCTAGGACCCAACAGGTCAAAGGCTCTCTGAACGGAGTTCATCCGTTTTTGGGGACGCGCCGGCTGAGATACGGCCGTTCCTCTGCTGCACGCCAACCTACTATTGAAACGCGACTGGGGTAAGTTCGTCGGAGAACTCCATAGAACGACGTTTTCTTCACCGACCTAGGTCGTCAGAGTGGCCAGCGCCGCTGGTTCGAGTTTCTGTGTAAACACGAGAGCTAGATTGTGCTTAGCTCTCGAGGCAGCTACATAGAAGAGGTTGCGAGAGGGCTCAAAGCTCCTACGTTCGCCTTCGCTGAGGCGGTTTCGCCCTGGATAATTCCCAAGCATCTTGGCAAAGTCGTACCCTGACCATCCTCGCCTCAGCAGCACCGCCACGTTGTCGAACTCAGCTCCCTTGACGTTGTGCTTCGTGGAAAAGACTGTTTTGTCATCGAAATAGAAGCTCAAGGCTCGAATCTCCGAGTACGGCACTTGTTTCAGTTTTTGAAACTCCACTATTCGTCGCGGTTCCGAAAGTGGCTCTCCTGCTCCAGATTCGCAAATCGCAACTCCAGGTCAATCTGACGACGTTGGACTTTCGTTGGTACTGAGAAAAGTGTCTGTTGGCTGACGTGTTCAGCATGAACACCCCACGCTTCCGCGAGCTCGTGCGCTGCAGCGCCTTCGAAGCCTCGTTCAACAACCTTCGCTTCGAGTACCTGCCTGAACGTCTTGAAGGTGGCTTCATCGAGCTCCACTGCTCTGTTGCAATCGAGCAGATCGCGGTGGTCGCTACCTCCCTGATCGCGCCGAGCGAGGATCAGACACTCAACAGCTGAGAGAACGAACCGACAGTCCCCGAATGAGGGCTCTAGCAGTCGCTGGGTATGGAGGGGCTTGTCAGTCGTGTACCCGATGAGATCAAGCATGAAGTCAACGACTTCCTGGCGAGTAGGCACTGCCCCGCGGCTCTTTTCCTCGTGACCGTAGGCCTGTTCGCTCCGGGTACGTTCGAGCAGGCCGAGGTCAGTATCGCTAAGCGACGAAGTCATGTTGTAAGCGCCGTCTTCCGTTGAAGGGTCAAGGAAGCACCCCTCCGGTGCTTGCCACGTAGGGGCGAGGACAGGTGCCTATGCTAGTGGCAGTGCCCTATGCAGCTAGGCTACGAGGGCGCCGTTTCATATCACTAGGGGGATCATTGCTCGCTCAAATCTTGCCCGGATTCAGGGACTTCAGGACGCCGCTTGTGGCTGGCTACCTATGGCTCATCGGGGTGTGGATCTTGCTGGGCATGCCAGTCCCGTCCGCGGAGACGAAGACGGGACTGGTTGGCATCGTTAATGGCATTGGTAGTTACCTTTCGCCGACCGTCGCCTTAGTCGTGCTTTCCTTCGCCGCCTACTTCGTCGGCATGCTTGCGTCTCCGGACATGATCGCCACAATGTGGTTTTGGAATCGGCGTTTTAAGAAAACGCGCACGAAGATCGCCGAGCATTTTCGTAAACCTAATGAGAACCAAGTGAAGTTCACCCGGTTGCGGCATCGCTTATCCCAGCTCGACCGTTCAGAGCACCCGGGCATGAATCTAGACCTGACTGACTCGATATTGCAGCTTTGCTACGACACCCTGGATGAGGCGAAGCGGAAAGGGGTGAGTTGGGTACCAATCATTGAGTACTACTCAATTCCTGAGAGATACCACACAGGAGGTTGTAACGTCTTTCTGAACCGTGTTGCCGAAGAACTTACTGGCAGTCTTGAAGACGAGGTCCGCAACCTGTCGGCTCCCCTGCAGGCTGCGAACGAGAAACTTTACAACGAGTACGACCGCTCCAGATCAGAAGCGGACTTCAGGATCAACATAATGTTCCCGATCAACTTTGTGGCCTTATGTATCGCATGGTCCTTGTGGCAAACCGACCCTTGGCTTTCTATTGCCGGTCTGATACTGGCGCTTGGTATCAGTGTGCGACTTTATCGACAGGCAAAAAGAAAGCTTATTGACGCCTCCGAAGTGGCGTTTGCGGCAGTGAGGGAGGGTCTAGTTAAGCCCAAGTCGTTGGAACGTGTCAGGACATTGGGTTTGATCCCAAGCGATGCACGGGAATAGGACAGCTCCTCGGCCTTGAAACAGGAGACTCAACGACTCTATAGGCACTAGTTGCTGCAGATAACCTGGCAGAAAGCAGACGATGCCAGGTTGAACCCATTACGTCCTCGACCGGCTTGGATAAAGCGCAGCTCCAGCTCATCAATCACTGAGCCGTTCTTGCTCACTCCAACTGCTGGTTCCATTTGAGTCCAGAACGTCCCTCAGAGCTAATCCACGGCTCCACGGAATTGATAACGGTGGGAAGCCACGCGTTCAAAGCCTCTGCTACGGCGAAGCTCTTGGTCTTAGCCCCGGACCAACTAATAAAGACCTTCAAGTTCTTCCCCATCTTTTGACAATTCAGCTCCGACTGTCAAGGCTCCATCACGCGAGCGGATCGCTTGCCAGGTTAGAATGCTGGACAGCAAAACCATGACCATATCGCTTACACATCTTCTGAACTAGGTTGCTTACCCAGTCGGGAGCATCCGGTGCAACATGAACGGCCTGTATCAATCGCTTCAGATCGACAGGGATGGGGATCACTGGAGGCTCAGGACCGAGCGAGACAGAGGAATTTTCCTCCGTTGGGTGCGGCATGCTTCGCCCTGTCATCATGATGAGCCGAACCTCGCGCTCGTGGGAGAAGCTCAACCGCTTATGCATGAAGCGATCAAAGAAGTTGCCCTCGGGAATAAACGTTGTCCTGTAATCGACGTAGTTAACTCGGCCGCCGAAGATGCTTCTATCAGAGCCAATACTCGCTATCAGGTTGGACCAGGTGGTCTTGATGGCAACTCCCCTACCCTCGCGCTGGTAGATGCCCCACATCGCCGCAGATTCAACGGGAGACTCGTGCCAGCAGTTCATGTGGGTGGATCTAAGCCCTGACTCGCGCATGCCTGGGTACTGGCGGTTCATGTCTTCAAACAATTCACCGTACAGCTTGGGTCGCAATTCTACGTTGGCGTGGCTGAAGGAGCCTTCCCACCTATCACTCATTTGGTCTGCACGCGCGAAGTGAATTGCTTCGTCTTCTAGAAGCGAGAGGAACCGCGCCAGATCCATGTACCGCCACAGGACATCATCATCACCAGGCTTGTTCGTAAAGCTAGGGTGGAAATCTGAAACAAACACGGACTCAACCTATCGGGTGCCGGAACAAGCGGAATTCATGGACGTAACGAGTGACGTCATGTGTCATCGCTGGACTCTAAGAGGTCTGTACGGCTTTCCTCGTAAGAACGCAGGTCAAATACCAGCGGAGCGTATCCACATACCGCTGGGTCGGAGGGGTGTTTTCCTCGCAGTCGGTGTCTTCTGCCCGGACGGGTCGGTGTTGTAGGCCGCCCGGTCTGAGACTTTGCTGCGGCGGACGGGGCAGGCTCGTTTCTGCTGGTTGACCATGGACATCTGGACCGCGGCCAAGGCGCCGGCTAATGACATTGTCAGTCCCCTACGCGGAGTGCTCAAGGTCGAAGCGCTACGGCCAGGAGATGTGGAACGTCGACGACATCCATCGGGGCCATCCTCCGTGGTGACGACTGCACCTCGTCGCTGGGGTGTGCGACCGCGCCAACGAAAATTCTCAGAGCGGTGAACGCTCGTGTTCCTTCACGATTGTGCGAAGCCAGTTATCGAGCGGCTTGACCGCCTGAGGGACGGCCTTGCGTGTGGCAAGGTGCTCTCTCAGGAGAGCCGACGGCAAGTGAGGCTTGACCTTCCCTGACTTCTTCCCTGTGGAGTTCCATCCCTTCGAGCCAAGCCATGCCGCCAGCTCCTCTTTGCCAGTGACGCCTGACACGAATTTATCCGATGCCACTTGGTCAATCTCGTTTTCGCCCGCCGGCCCGAGCATTTCGGCGAGCTTCCTATGGCCGATGGTGTCAAGCAGCAAGCCTTCGAGATCGGATGCCAGAACGAACGCGTCCCACATGGCAAGGCTGCGATTGAGATCCGCCTGCTGCTCTAGCGCGCCCTTTAAGTTCAATACCGTTGTATCCGCCAAAACGTGCAAAGCCTGAAGTTCCCGCTGGGACGGAGCAGGATCTCGGGCTTTGAGGATTTCCAGCAACTTTCGCTGGCCTTGACCGCCCGGCTTGTGTACCCCGTCTTTGTCAGTGAGGACGTAGGCGCGAACGCCGAAGTACTGTGCGAGGCCCACGAGATGCTTGATTGTGTCGATGCCCGACGCTTCGATGACAGCGATACCCATGGCATAGTGGCCGCCTGCCCCGCCGGTGATGCGAGCAAGAAGATGGTCAATGAGGAGCTTGTCACCATGGCCTTCGACAAGAACTACCGAGTTCGCGAAGACGAGCTCGCTATTTGTTGCGTCGCAGTATCTGGTCAGCCGGCCCTCTTCAGCCTCGGTCAGCTCCTTACGACGCGCGGTGTAGTTGGTGCCACCGGAACAGTGCGGAAGCCGTACGATGCGTCGGACCGAGAATGAATCGACCAAGACAGGGCTGTGGGTAGTCACAAGGACCTGCGCACCTGCCGAGATCTCCCGCAGGATCTTTGCCATCGCCCGCTGAGTCTGTGGATGGAGGAAGGCTTCAGGCTCCTCTATAGCAAACACCACATTTCCGCCCGCCTGCTGGCTCTGAGAGGCCACGTACCGAAGTATGCCGAGCACCATCGCGGACTGGAAGCCGGTACCGCGTTCGGCGATCGGGACCTCTACCTCGTCCCGGCTGGTTATCACCGCCTCCTGGAGCATCCCTCGAAGTGCATGCTTTGAATCAGGCAGATTTATACCAAGATCACGTTCCCTGAAAGGAAGCTCGGTCGCCACGGCGACAACGGACTCACTGAGGACCTTGTGTACGAGGTCCTCGACTGGTTTGATCGCATCCTCGAAGTCCTTTTGTAGCTGAGTCTTGCGAGAACCACCCGATCTCACGAGCACGCCCTCAAGAGTCTCGTACAGCCTGATCAGCGACTGGTCGTTTTCGCCCTGCCCGGATTCGCTCACGCGGACGGACGGGATCTTCACAAAGCTGAACGATTGTAGTACCGCTCTATAAAGTTCGCTCGCCCGTGCTGACTTGCGGCTCGCTTCGTATGTGATCTTCCCGCCCCGTGAACATGAGATCTTGATCCAAAAAGTGCCGTTCTTGAGGACCGCGTCGGCGAACACCTCCTGCTCGGCATCGGAAAGTCCGCCGAAATGCACCACGATGCTAGACATCATCCTGGGGCCTCCCTGCACGTAGTATTCGTGCAACGGCTTCAACCGCAGCATATCCGACCCGCTCGGGTTGGCGAAGAAGGTCTCCAGAACGCGGAACAGCGACGACTTCCCGGCGTTGTTGGGACCGGCAATCAGCTGAAGCTGTGAATCCACCTCAATGCTCAGCTTCTCGAACCCAAGCAGCCGCTCTACGTCAACGCGATCAATTTGCACGTGGGTCAGTCTATAGGCGTAGCTGCCGAGGACCGGGAGCGACGACACCTGGAGTGGCTGTTCATCAACTTCAACGACGTAGGCTGCTGGAATAAAGGGTTGGAAACCGGTTCCACGTCCATCTCGCGGGAACTTTCACAGCCTAGAAAAGCATTCAAGCTCGGTCTTCGATACGCTTCAGCAGCCACCTCGCGTCGACTTTGGCGGGAGGCCTGTCTGTTCACACTGCCGACGGTTCCGGCCACCGTTGATCTGAAAACCTTGGATCGCGAATTGAGGGCCGCCGCTTCCAAGCGGCTGCCGCGGCTCGCGCCATCGCATCGGGTCGTACGGAGGTTGAGAAACGGTCCCTCAAGTCGAGCATCCTCGCGCTCGAGGTCGTAGTTAAGCTCCGACGATGGACTGAGCATTGTCTTCTCTGAATCCTCAGGTTGGTCGCATCCTATTGCCCGGATATAACGCCAAGAGTGCCCAGCGGCACAAAGATTACGGCTTCCGACGAGGCTGCTCGGCGGTCATCATAGCCTCTCGCGGGACTTAGGTGGCGACCTGGAGCGAGAGCCCGATGCGGAGTCGGGTGGGGCCAATAGATTCTACGGCGGTATCGTACAGGTCAGGCCGGAGGAGCAGGTCGGTCCCCACGATCGCAGGTTCAAGCGGTTCGTAGTTTCCGTCGTGGATGGGAAAAGAACTCCATTGTCGGCAAACGAGGGCTGGGCCGGTGCAGTCGATCAGCATCAGTCGGTTCGACGGCGACTCTGGAGAGAGCTCAAGAAGCGCACTGAGCTCGATGTGCGGGGCGAGGAGGAACGGGTGGAGCCCGGGGGCCATATCAGGGTGAGGGATGCCGTGTGTGGTATCGAAGTCAAGAAGCGCGACCAGGGGTCTTGCAAGGGCAGAGAGGTTGGCGTGTGCCTGGGCTCGGTGAAGCGCTGGTTCAAGTTCTGTGGCTCGATGGGTCCAGATAGTCGGGATCGATCCGGCGAACGGCAGGTCCGGTCGGCGAGGGTCTCCGTTGGTCACTTCGAGACCGGTAGAGATGATGTAACGACGGGCAGGCCGGTCGGGATGTTTGGTGGCATACGTGTGTTGTCGTTCGATGAGGCCGAGTTGCACCCAGTTTTCGTAGGGGGCTTCAGTGCAGCGGGGCAGTTCATTTGATGAGAATTCATTTTGCCGTTGAAGGACCACAGCTTCTGGTGGTGGCCATGTATACGCGCTGTCGTTGAGCCACGGGACCGCTGGAAGTGTCCATGAGAGCGCGGCGGGCCGTGTTGGCGGGCGTGGGACGCGTGCGGCTTCGCTTCGAATTGCCCAGGCGGCCGTTGAAGCAAGTTTTCGCGTTGCGGCTTGTTCGAATGGGGTTGCTTCGACGAGGTGGCCTTCCATCGCCATGGCGGTGCGGATGCCGGCGGCTGCCTCTTGGAGGCTCGTTTCGAGCGCCTCTTGGTGTGCGTAGTAGGCCTGGGGCCGGTCGAGGTCCCGGGCGTCGAGATGCTTGATTTGATTTTTGACTCGGTCGGTGACCTCATCACACATATCGGCGAAGCGGGCCTCGACTGCGTCGCGCAGGCCGGGCGGCCGTTGGGCTAGTTCGAGACGTTCCCCAAGATATTCATTTACGGCGTCTTTCGCGAACTCCCGGGCGTTCTCGTTCATGCCTCCTCCATAGCTTTGTTGATGGCGCGACGCACTGCACCATCAGGGTTTGTCGCCGGAGGGTTTGGGACGGGGCGACCATGGTATTTGAGGATTTGACCGGCGAGGGCGCGCACTGACAGGCGGTTCGTCGTTGCGAGTGCGGTCAGTTTGTCTGCGAGGGCTTCGGTGAGGCGTCCGTACGGCAGGTGATCGCGGATGGTTTCGAGGACCCAGGTTATGCGGCCGGCGTCGAGGTCGGCGTCGAGTATTGGAATTACAGCTGTTTGGGCGAGCTGTGGTCTGCAGGCGATGAGCAGTGTGAGGGCGAGGAGCGCGGTGCGGATGTCTTCTGTCTTAGGTTGGCAGAGGGTTGCGATGGCGAGGGAGGCGAGTGCTTCGTTCAACTCGTTGTGGCGGTCTGGCGTTGGGGTCGGGGTGTAACTGGGGCCGGTTCTTCTTACGGTTCCGGGTAGTCGTTGTTCGAGGATTTCGAAGGCGGCGTTCCAGATCTGAACTGCGGTGCCGGAGGTGCCTTGTGCGGGTGCTGCTGCGAATGCTGCGACTACGGCTTGAGTAACGCCGAAGAGTCCGTAGTGTTCGGTTGCGATGTTGTAGGCAATGGCGGCTGCGAGGGTGTCATCGGCGGTGTCTGGGTGGAGGGATCGGGCTTGTGTCCAGAGTTCGATGCGTTCGCGTCCGGCGAAGGCTTGCCATCCGCCGCCGCCTCTGATGCGGGTGTACGCGAGGACATAGGCGTAGCTAGCGACTTGTTGGAGTTCGGGAATTGTGCCGTCGCAGCGTTGCGCGAGTCCGTGGGCGAGGGTGGCGAACAGCTCGTCGGCAGTCATAACGCGCAGTTCGCGGGCTACAGCGTCGAGGACATTCTTCCCACCTTCGGCGCCGTCGGTGCTGGTGGCTTCGAGGATGCGCCAGCCGATGGTGCTGGCGAGAGTGTCAAGGTTGTATCTGATGGTGTTCTGGTCCGGTCGATACCCTTTGTCTTGGTAGTCGCGTACGGCAAGTGCGGCGCCTTTCGCCCCGGGGCCGAACGTGGGGCGTTGCGATGCTTCAAGTAGTTCGAGCAACGATTCGGGGTCGCCGTGAGCTCGATCAGGTGAGTACTTGGCAGTGTCGTTCTGTTCTTCGCGGGATTCGGGCGGTGTGAAAGCGGGGCCACCGAGTGCCTGGATGGCGGCGACGAGGTCAGGTGGCGCTGTTCCGCTTGGTAGGTCGCGGGCGTACATGAGAGCTTGGTTGTCGTAGCTAGCTGCGACCTGGTTCGCGAAGACAGTGAGGGCTACGTCGCCCTGGGTGAAGAAGCCAGTTTCGGCTTGGAGACGATCGAGCAGGGCCAGGTCTGTGGCCGGTTGCCGCCAGCCGGGTCCGACGGTGAGTCGGAGCGCCGCGAGCGCGATAGGGTCCGCCGCGTCGGTGAGCGTTTCGAGTAGTTGGATGTGGGTGGTGTTCGCGAGGTAGTCCTCGTATCCGTACTCGCGGATGAGGATGCTCGCAGAGCTGGTCGCTGCTGCGATTGGATCGAGGTTAGCGGCTTGTCGCCACCAACTGGCTGGGGCCTGGTTGGTTCCGCGTCCATCGGTGTGGGCAGCAGCGAGGTAGGCGGCGTCCTGGACACGTGTGAGCGCTGCACGGGCTTGGTCGAGGTCGATAGCCGCGATGTCTTCGATTGATTCGATGAACTCATAGATGGTCGCGTCTTTGTGTCCTCCGTAAGCGCATAGTAGAGCTGCGGCTCGTCTCCAGCAGGCGTCAGCTTCGGCTTGGTCGCCGGCATCGAGGCAGATGCGCGCGGTTGCTGTCTCGAAGTCGGCCGTGACTGAGTACATAGTGTTGGCGTCGTAGCGGTTGGCCCGGATGGCGGGCATCAGTTTGTGGATGGGTTCGATGCCGATGCGGCGGGCTGCTCGGCTGAGGATGGCAAGAAGGTCGTTGGTTGCAAGTGGTCCTCCTTCAGCCATACCCATGGTGGAGGCGGTTGTGTTCTCGCCGATTGTGGTGAGGTGGGCGAGTACCTCGTCAAGGTCGTGGGGTTGGACGACGAGTAGGGCTCGTTCGACGACTTCGTGGATGAGGTGACGGATGGACCAGAGGTCGACGGCACGGGGGGTGCCGGTGAAGTGATCGGCTTGGATTGAGAGTTGTTCGAGGGCGACTCTGACAGTGGTAGACGCGGCGTCAAGTGTTGTCGCGGCATTGGCGGTGTCCTCGTTGAGGCCGACAGTTGCAACGGCGAAGCGGAGCCAGGCGCGGTAGAACCCAGCACCGCTGATGTCGCTACTGATGATGAGGGCAATGCTGGGGTCAGTGGCGTGCGCTAGGCGTAGAAGGTCGAGCCATCGCCGGACGTGTTCCGGGCGTTCAGCCATGAGGTCGTTGAGCAGGGCCCGGGTGGCGGCGTGTAGCTCGGCTCGTAGGTCGGACAGGGCCAGCAGCGTGAGAAGTTCCTCTGCAGCAACGCCATGGTCTAGGCATTCGGTGATGTATACCCCCGGGGCTCGGGCGGCAGCTTCACGGGCGAGTTCAGCTGCGTCTGGGAGATTATAAGGCCCCGTGGCAGCGAGGTCGGCAAGGGTGATGAGTACAGTGGCCGCGTTGATCTCATCTGTCATCTCGCGCGCTGTATCAAGAAGGTCTTCGGCAGGGACGGCAGCGGCAAACACTTCGACGAGCTGGTCGAGAGGTGGTTGGGTGTCGTGATCGTCGAAGTACTTGGCGAGCTTGGACGGGTCGATGGTGCGGCCTGCGGCGAAGCGCTGGCGGAGGTAGCCGAGCTGTTCGGAGAGCCGCAAGCGGGCGTCGCTGTCTGCGCCGTAGTGGGTGTTGTCAGTTTTGACTTCCCGTCTACGGGCGGCCAGGTAGGCGTCCCAGGGTGCGGGGACACCCGCTCGGTCGACCGCTTCGCACAGGCGGAGGCCCCAGCGGGCTGGGAACGTGGTGCGGCCCTCGTAGACGAGGCGTTCAGCGACGGTGTCGGCTCCGAGGATGCTGACGACGACATCAGCGTACTCAACAAGGGTGTCGGGAAGCGATTCATTCTCGTAGACCCCGACGGCGCGAAGTGCTTCGACACAGGTGATTAAGGCTTTCCAGTCGCGACGGCTCTGAGCTTCAACGGCGACAGTTGCGAGCACATGCTTAATGGATTCTGGGGGTTGCAGTTGGGCAACTGACTTACTGACGAAGTCGGGGTCAATGAGGGCGATGAGCTCGTCGTACTTGCCCAGTTCGGCAAGGAGCTGGGGCAGGTTACGGAAGGATCGGGTGTCCTTGAAAAATCCTCGACCTCGGAGCCAGTCGGCTGCGCTCTGTCGAATGTGGTTGCACCATCGTTCGGGTTTGTCGCGGCGCGTGAAACGGCTGAGGCTTTCGTGGTGGACCTTAAGACCTCCGGCTCCTGGGAGCGACACGAGGACGGGCGCAAGTGTTGCGAGTGCCCCGCCCAAGAGGGGTTCGAAGGCGGGGAGAACTTGGCCCAGTTCGTCCTTGGTGAGCGCGAAGTCGCAGATGGCCAATGCGCCGACCGATTGGAGTTCGCCATCGGTGAGGCTATTGAGGAGGTGCTGGTAGTAGGTGTCTAGGTCGTTGGCAGTGTCGGGTACTTGCTGGATACGCTCGATGACTTCTGCCACGGTGGCGGCCGCCGAAGGCGATTGACCGAGAGAGGATGTGCCCGTTGCATGGCGGCAGAGGTAGGTGGCATATAGCGCGTTCCCATTGGAGCGGGCGTCGAGGAGGCTGACGATGGTCTCCCGGTCGCTGTCCGTGATGGGGGCACCGGTTCCAGGTTCTTTGAGTACCTGGTGCCGGTCGGCGAGGGAGGTGAGTTCGTCGGTTGACATGCGGGGCACTTGGAGTGGCGTGCCATGGTCGGGATTGGCGTCAACAAGGTGCATTCCCGGTTGGCTGGCCAGGAGAAGGCAGGTACCTTCGGGGAGGTCGACGCTCGCGAGCTGGTTGACCACTGCTCGCGAAGGGTCTGCAGCCCCTCCCCCGATGTTACGTCCGCTTACTCGGTCGATGTGGTCAAGCCCGTCGACGATGAGAAGAATTTGCTTACCCGGGTGCTGGCCACGGCAGTCGTGCAGAGCCTTGGCGAGCGTGTCGGCGGTAGCAGCGAATCGGGGGCGGATACCCGCTACGGCGTCAGGAGCTTGGAGTTCGAGCTGGTTGAGGAGGCTACCGATGACGACTTCGACTAGAACTCGTTGGCTGCGGTCGGAATCGGTTTCGCCGAGCCAGCAGTGATGACGAGCCACAATCCAGTCGCTGGCCCGGTAAGCGTCGGCGACCTGCTGGCTGAGCCAGGATTTGCCAGCGCCCGGCTCACCGACGAGAACCACACGGCCACCTTTTTGCGCCGCGCTATCGACGTGGTTCTTGAGTGCGGCGAGCGCTCCTTCACGCGCAACTGCGAGAACGGGTTCAACGGGACTTCCATCGCGGACAGCCCCGAAGTCAGTTGTCAGACGTACTTCGGCGGCAATTGAGGCACGAGTGACGTAGCCGTTGGTGGCTCGAGCTTTAGTGGCCGCATGGACCAGTGTGAGCGCGATTTCCTCGGGCGACCTGTTGACGTTCGGCGGCCGGCCGGCGCCGAGTTCCACTGCGACTCGTTGAGCGAGAGCAGCCTCGGCTGGACCTGGGTCGCGGAAGCTGAGGGAGGCGGCAGGTGCACCTACGTCGACAATGAGCCGATCACAGGCGAGGCGGACATCTTGCTTAGTAAGTCCCGACAGTAAGGTCTTCCACGGCTTCGCCTGGTCGAGCTGATCTGGGGCGAACTTGTATCGCCGGGTCGTGACGCCGGGAAGTGGGTCCCCGGGGTCCTCAGACGGGTCCAGGGCGACGAGAACGCCTGCGAGCTCGGCATCGGGTTGCCCGTCTCGTACGACCACTCGATAGGTGGTGTCCGGATTTGCGTCGAGATCTGTAAGCAACGAATGCAGGATTACGTCGAGGCGCAGGTGACGACCGTCGGCGGTAAAGGTGCTTTGGGACAGTTCGCGGTCGAGCGTCGTGTGCTTGATTTGGAGCCGGACGCGGCGGCCGTCAGTGTAGGCGATAGTGATGTCGTCGAAGCGGTCACCGTCGAAGTCTTTCAGGTCGACCTTAATCGAGACAGCCGTGCCGAGGAGGAGGTCGACGAACGCATTACCCGTGACGATGTCCTGGTATGCATACCCATGGTGACCCGGACGTAGGTTCATTGCGCACCTCCGTTCCGAGCATTGAACTTTCTCTTTACCACGACCAACTCTACGGTGCCGGCCACGCAATACATGGCTTGACTGCTGCAACGGATCCGCGTTTTGGGGGCTCCCGGGATACCGGACAGACGCAATCCAATGCCACTCAAATGCACGAGAAAGCACCAAGTTTGCGCCCCGAGCGTACTCTGCAGGTCGCCCTCGTGGCCCGAGCGGGAGCGGCCCACCGGACCGCGGACGCCGAAGCGTGTTTCAGGTCTCACCCGACCAGGGTTTCGGGTGGGCCTAGAAGTGAACATTAGTCCGATAGGCGCAGAGGATGCTGCGTGATCCAGAGCTCAGTACCAGACAGATGGAGCATGTCGAAGACGACTAATTCCGAAAAGTCAAGCTTTGTCAACACTCAAAGTGCAAAATGGGCGCTGACCTACGGAAACACTGTGCCGAGGTGGGACTCGAACTGCATTCCCTCCCCCGCAAACACTGGGCTCCCGCGGAAACATGCGGAATCCGGCCCGATGCGAACTACATACGACCCGATCCACAGTGTTATGTCGCAGGACATAGGTGACAGTTCTTTGTCAGGTCAATGGTGACAGTTCCGAGGTTCTTGGTGCAGACCGACGACGTTGTAGCCCTACAGAAAGCCGGCCGATACGTCCATTAGGTACACGCTTTTTCGTACGTGTCCCATCGGAAACTACGTTGATCAGTACATCTAGCCCACGAGCTCGGCAAGGACAGGGCAGTCCACAACTGCGGGTTCGTCCCTCTGACCAGAAACCTGTGAAGGGCTCAGCGCAGCCCTTCCACACACACGGTGGGACTGCCGATCTGCCGGCCTTTTTCAGAATGGCGTCACGCCTATACTCGTTGCACCGAAGCCACTGCAAAAGCAGCGAACGGTGATATTGAAAGGTCGCGGTCACCGTGATCAGGAATCCTTTCAGGAGACCCGGGCACCAACGCAGCGATGAGTCGATGGTAGGCGCCTCCTGTCCATCTTCCTGGATCAAGCGCCAGGACGCTGCGATCAGCCATGGCAACAGCAGCCTGTTTTTCATCGCGCACGAAGATCCCGCGCCCCCTCAGTCACCTGCCTTCAGGGCCATGACATCCTGCCCGGCGAAACAACGTGCAGTCAGGGTCATCCGATCGGCTAAGAGGTTCCGCCGATGGGTGGGAGATGGTTGCGTCATCGGCCGGCAGGAGCTCGGCCACCACCCTCCGGCGCCGGCGGGACGAGTGGATCGCCGCCGGAATCTGTTACGCGGCCAAGGATTCCCGCCCGCAAGCTAGATGCGCTGCCAGGGTCCGGTGCCCGGCCTGGCTTTGGGACGTTTCCGGGCTAGACGAAAGCATGTGTTTATTAGGGCTTGTGCCTACATCGTCAAATCCGGTGCGACCTCACCTAACGGCGGAACCTCTAAAGGGCTGCAGACTACCCAGCGGAGTCGTTTGAGCGTACAACGATGCCATGGGTGCCTTGGCTGCGTGGCGGCGGACGCGTTTTTCTCTGCCCGGTGCCGCAGCTTTCTCCGCGGCTTTGGTTGTCGCTGTGAGCGGTTGCGTGGGGGCCCCTCCCGGGCCGTCTCCGTCGAGCGCCGTCGCGACCCAGGCAGCGACGGATTCCGTGGAACAAAGGATCCAGCACTTCATGGATGGCGGTGCGACGTCCGTTGTTGTGCAGCTGAGATGGCCTGGCGGCGAATGGTCCAAGGCCTATGGGGTGCGAAACCTGGTCAGCAAGGACCCGGCTCGGCCCCAGGACCGGGTATCCGTTGCCAGCATTACGAAGTCGATGGTCGCCGTATCCGTTTTGAAACTCGTCGACCAGGGTCTTATCGGGCTCGATGACCCGGTGAACGGTGTCCTTGAGAGCTTCCGAACCACGCTGCGGCCGCCCGGACCGATCACCGTCCGCCAGTTGCTGAACCATAACTCCGGCATGCCCGATTTCGGAGACTCAGAATACGCGGCGGGACCACTGAAGCAGGTTGCGAACACACGGCTCAGCATGAAACGAGGACTCGAACTGGCAGCCACGCTCCCCTGGGAGACCAAGAACGTGGACCGCTTTTCTTACTCGAGCTCCAATTACTTGGCTCTCGGCCAGCTGATCGAAAAGCTGCGCGGACGGCCCGTTGCCCACGTGCTTAATCAGGACATCTTCGCTCCTCTGGGACTTCAGCACACGTCACTGGCGGAACCGGACCGCGGGGCTCCGGACACCATCCACGCCTACATCATTGATGGCGGAGAACGGGTCGATGTCACCCAGCCCGAGATTTTTGTCGGCTCACCCGCAGGCGGCGTCATTTCGACCACGCAGGACATAAACAACTTCTATCGGGCCCTCCTCCGCGGCCAGCTTCTTTCCCCCGCCATGCTTGAGGAAATGAAGAAGAAGACCGAATTCTGGGAATACGGACTCGGTCTAGCGCGGTTTCCTGACGCATGTTCCGGCGGCTTCCGCTACGGCCATGCAGGGTACGCATTCGGCTATATGAGTATTTCCATCACGAGCGCCGACGGCGGCAGCCAGATCACGATGACCATGGCGCACGCCCCGCTGCCTTGGAACGACCCGGCGACGGCACGCCGCATCGACCTACTCCAGACGCAGATGGAAGCGGCTGCCCAGGAAACCCTCGACCGCCTCTGCCAGTGAACACGGTGGGGAGCCGGGCCCGGGTGGAGCTCCTTCCGTTGTGAACGCGGCGGCCTTGGCCGGACCGGCTAGCGACCGGGCTTATCCCATCCCGGCAATGCCAGCCCAGGTCCCACTCCCGCCGGTCCCGCCACCGCCACGGTCGTCGTCCTTACCACAACGCGTGCAGCGCTTGTAGCGGCCGCCATCCTCGGTGACTTCCATGTGCCAATCGTGGCGCATGTTCAACTCCACGATCGACTCTGAATGATTCGACCAGGCCCGACCAGCGCGAACATCACAGCGGCGAGGGCCGGACTGAGACCGAAAGCGCCCTCCCCCTGCCCATAATCGACCGTCTTTGGGGCCGGACTGAGACCGAAAGCGCCCTCCCCCTGCCCATAATCGACCGTCTTTGGGGCCGGCCAGCTCTTTTCGGCGCATGGAACCGAAGGGACGGCGCTGCGGAAGAGGATGGGGACTCCTGAACCTCGAGAGTTTGCCCGACCCGGATCTCAGCCTTGCGCGTCTCGGGGGAGCTCTGGCCGTCTCGAGCTTTCATGGGGGTCATGGCCGGCGGGCGGCCGCCGAGTCTGCCCCTGGCTTTCGCGGTCGCTTGGCCGGCCTTCGTGCCTTCGTGCAACCGCGGTCGTTCGTACGCTGCGCGAGACGCGAACATGTCGAAATTTGGCTTCCGGTGCGATCTTGTTGTGTCCAGCCAGGGTCCGGTAAGTGACCGGAAACCTATCTCTCGACGTCCAAGAACCCAGACCCTTCGACTCCGGACCAAGTGGCCGCCCGCTAGCCGCCGGCGCTGCACGGGGCAATGGATCGGGGCTCAGGTTCGGCCGCGGCCAGATCCTTTATCTTTGCTATGCGGGCTTTTGTATCCGGGTCCGCCTCGAGTTTCGTGTAGACAGGGGCACCGGCGGCTTTGAAGTCGGCAACCTCGGCCGCCGTCGCTACGACAACGGTTCCGCCGTCCTTGCAGAATTTCGCCGCATCGTCCGCCGTCTCCGTCATTGTTTCCACGGCCCATGTGCGAGTGGCTGCCGCCGCGTCTTTCAGGGCCCGCCGCTGACCCTCGCTCAAGGCTTGAAACGACTTCGTGTTGATGACCAGGGAGTTCAACTTGGAGTAGAGGACCATGTTGCCGGTCGCGGTCGTGGCCTTCGGGAGCGACCCGGCCAACGCGAACGACGATTCCGCCGCCACCACCGTTCCCGCGGCCATACCGTCATAGAACTGTTCGCCCACCAGATCGTCCGGAGTGGCGCCAATCGTCCTCAGCAGATCGTAGGTCGTGTCGGACCGGGGAGCCCGTACGGTTTTCCCTGCAAGATCAGCCGGCGTCAGTACGGGTTCGAAGAAGGAGAAGAGCATTCGCGTGCCTTCCGGGAACAGGGCAAGACCGGACACACCGACCTTGTCCAGCCCTGCAAGCATTTCGTCCGCGACTGCCGGGTCCGACACCTTTGCCATCAGTGCAATGGATGTCACGAGGAACGGCGCATGAAGTGCCGCAAAGGAACTCACCCCTTCGGTATCCCAGGCCCGGGCCGGAACCAGCCCCATATCGAAATCGCCGCTCACCACTGCGCGTGCCACTGCTTGATCCGGGTCGTCCTTGTCCTCACCCACGGCCTTCCACACCGGTTCGATCAGGACCTGGCCCCCGGAGTGTTCCTTCACGTTGCGGGCGAATTCCTCAATCTGGGCGGCGGCCGGGCGGCCGGGCTCATCATCGGTGGCTATCCGCAGGGTCTTCGTCTGTTCTGCCGCCGGCGGCGGGCCGGCCGTGGTTGCGCTGCAACCTGCTGTGGCCAGAAGTGCTGCTAATCCGAACCCTACAGAAGTCATGAAGTTGAACGGATTTCTCATAGCACGTGCCTTCCGGACGATGAATCAGTGATGCAGACTTTGGGACGGGAGACTGGTGAAGCAGCGCAGCTGGAAACGTGCGTGTCCGCAAGCTACGCCCAGGCCGCCAGCGAAGCAATAGCGGACGGCAACGCCGGACCGCCGTCCTGTTGCACAGCGAATCTTCCGCTGTGCTGGCCCAACCGAGGACAGTTCGGGGCCCGTTTAACGGTGTGGACTATCTACACATCGCGTATCGCCAGACAATGCAGTACACAAGGAATCCGGGGAAAAATCTTCAACAAACCCCCGCGAGTCATGCCAACACCACAACTCCGCGGCATGAAGAGGTGCAAGAGCAACCATGCCCACTGGGACAGGTCAGAAAGGAGGTTCGAATGACCCCACATCCCAGCATGCGGAGGACCTACAGCCAAGGCGCCTGCCCCCGCCACCCACAGTGGCGGGCGGAGATGGCAAATCCGTGGGTTAGGTGATCTCCTCGCATGGTGGTGCCGGCTGAGCGGTTACTACTTGGGTATTCGGATCGTACTCTAGGGCCGGCCTTCCGGCCACGATCACTGTAGCGCGCTCCCACGGCCGGTCTTCAAGTAGGAAGGGAATTTCTTGTTCTTCCCACTCCCTGTGCAGGTCTTCTTCTTCGTGGCCATCTCGTTCCAGGAGGCGACGTCGGGCTTCAAAGTTGTCGCACTGCACCCAGATTGATGCGTCGACTAGGTCGGAGAGAGCTTGGCGTGATGATCCGCTCCCTTCCACCCACACCACGGAACGCCCGGCGGGTAGAGCTATGGCACCTGGACGTTCTCGGGCCACCCAACCCGGCGGACGGTAATGGACTGCCTCGCCTTGGAGCAGGGGTTCGAGGACACCGTCACGGAGTTCATCGGCCCAGTCAAAAAACGAGAGATGCCACGCTACATCGTCCGTGTGAACGACATCTGATTCCGGCACTCGAGCTAGTAGACGATCGACCAGGGTGGTCTTGCCTGCCCCGCTCCTTCCATCTACCGCTACAATCCATGGGCGGTTCGGACGTTGTCCTGCTGCCGGCAGTAATCGTCGCACCAAGCCTTCCAGTGACTCGGCTTGCCAGGGTCCCCCATCGGGTTCGCCGACTTCCGGTTTCATATCCATGGTTACCTCGACTTCGATTATCGGTCCCGCCCAAAGCTGCCTTGTATGGAGTCTCGAGAGTTGCCCTGTTTGGCGCAAGCTCTTTTCGTGGCTGAGGATGGCTGGTGTACTAATCTACGCAGGGCTGTCGTATTGCGGGTGTCCGGCTGATTCAGTGCGAAGGTCTAGGGTCATTTCCCTTTTGGGGGGAGAGCGCGGTGCCGTAGCGCAGCAACGTGCGCGCTTGCGGGTCTCGGCGCCCCAAGGACCTGATCAATGGTGACCACGGCGTGACCGGAAGTAACGGGAACGGCCGGGACTGAACGAAGCCCTGGCCGCTGCCCGGGCCGGCGGCGCCCTGGTCGTCAGTAAAGTCCATCGATTCGCCCGGCCCTACCCGACGGTCGAGAACATCATCGAGGTCCTGACGGGACTTTCCCAGAAGTTCCGGCTGCGGCAGGGATGACCATGAGGATTTGATCCCAAGTCTCTACACGTCATGCAGTTCCACGCGCTCCCGGCCATGAAGGAGTACGCAGCAACACCGCTGTTCAAGCCAAGAGAAGGAGCCACCAGACCAGCCGCCACTAAAAAATGGGCCCCCGCAGGGGCCCATAAAGGAGATTTGTACACATTCAGAGGCTCACAAGCCCCTGAACAGGGAAAACACGTGCCCGAGGTGGGACTCGAACGGCATTCCCTCCCCCGCAAACAGTGGACTTCCGCGGAAACATGCGGAATCCGGCCCGATCCGACCCCAGTACAACCCGATCCGCAGCCCAAAATGTGCACAATTTACACACCCCTATTGCTTCAAGGATGCCCGCCCGACACTCAGTGCGAAGACTGCCCTTACAAAGAATTTGGTGGCGCCGCGTCTCTCACTAGGCAAACTTGAGCAAATCTTGAACAAACGTGCGATTGATTCCTGAATTCTGTCCAGCAGGATCAAAGCAGCCGGGGACTTCCGGTGCTCAGGTGCCTTCCATGGCCGAATCGCCCGCAGCTGCTAGCGGCTGATGAACGAGGGACTCGGCGGTGGAAAGTCCGCGATCTTCCATCATGTGGTTGGTCGCTGATGGAGAGTAAGGTGAAATGCCATGACCAACGATGATCGTCTGTCAGGAATATCCGACGAATCAGACCCGGCGATGCCAGGCATGGGCACGCTAGTCATCCGCACGTGGCACGAGCCCGACCAGACGCCGAGCTTTCGCGCACGGATCATCCATAGCCAAGCACCGGGCGATGAGCCGACCACTGTCTCCACTGCCGATAGGGACGAGGTCCTAAGCGTTGTACGCCAGTGGCTGTTTGCCCAACCTGTTCCTCCCGGCAAGGTCTAGATATCTCCCGTTTGATTGCGGCCTGGCTGTCCCGAAATTTCTGAGACAAGGCGCTGAATGGCCCCCGACGGTGCAAGCCCCATGTCCTCCTTCAGCTTCCTTTGGTACTTTTCGAAGGCCCTCAGCGCGGCAGCATTGTTGCCCCGCTCCCGTTCCGCCCGAATGAGAAGTCCAACTGCGGTTTCATAGAGCGGTTCAAGCTCCAGTGCCGCCTCCGAGGCCTCCAGAGCAGATTCAAAGTCACAGCACGCCAGCGACTCGCGAGCAATGATCTGGAATGCGTGGAGCCGGTCCTGCCGCAACCTGCTCTGTTCGAAGAGCACCCAGTCGTCGTACCAGCCCGGGAGCAATTCGGCGTCCCGCAACTGGTGCAGATATGAGGCCACGTTTCCGTTGAGCCCACTACGGCTCAGCTCCCGGATCTGTTCCCGGACCCGGTGGAGGTCGACGTCGACCAGTTGGCTGAGGGACAGCACGTTGCCGCCATTGAGCAGAAGGCCCGGGACCTGCCGCGAAATGAGATGCACACTGACACGCAGGCTTTCGAGGGCCCTGGACTCTTGACACTCAGGCCACAACAGACCGACGAGAAAACCTCGGGGGCGGGGGCCGTTGATGGCCAGCGCAGTAATGAGCCGTTGTTGCCGCGCCGCCACCTGCACGACGTCGGTGCCCCGGCGAAGTTGCCACGATTGAAGCAGGGTCAACCGAAAACCATAATCGTCATTGCCCATGGGTACCCCCAAAATCCAGCGTGGGACTGAAGAGCTGGAAACCTATGTGGCAACCCTTTCGCAGTTCGGAGCGTGAAGTCAATGGCCTCCGTCATGAAGCGAGTTTTGGATGAAAAGTAGACTGCTCCTCAGCATCCGTAGGGCTTACGCGCAACAACTGCCACACGTCGGTCCGAAAAAGGGCAACTACGACTCGAAGCCATTGACCAAGCGATCGCCCAGAACGACTACCGCGCAGCAAACATCCGCACCGGCTAGATCTACGTGATCTCCAACCGCGGAGCATTCGGAGAAGGCGTCGTCAAAATAGGCCTGACACGACGCCTTAAACCAGCCGAACGCATCGCCGAACTCAGTGGCGCATCGGTGCCGTTCCGGTTCGACGTCCACACCATCTACTTCTCTGAAGATGCAGTTACCCTCGAGAACGAACCGTGCTGAACTACCACCGCTTCAGTCTCGTGATGCATCGCACCAGGCGCCTGGCTCTCTACAGCTTCGTGAACGTCGACGGCCGAGTCGGCCAGTCGCCCAGGCGTGATCGGGACCGGCGGTACTTCCACCCCCGCCTGAAGCAGTCGGAGCAGATCGGTGAGGATCTATGCGGACAATGATTTTGACCGCAGTTGTGAAGTTCGTCGGCGACATCACCTACATCCACTCCTGGCATGGATTCATCTACCTCGTCACCGTCGTCGACTGTTACTCGAAGAAGGTCGTCGGCTGGTCCATCGCCGATCACATGCGCACCGAACTCGTCGCAGACGCGCACAGGAACGCGGCCGCTACGACCCGGATCGAGCCGCTCGCGATCTGGCACTCCGATCGGGGGGCAGCGTCTACACCGCGACCGAATTCAGGGCCCTGATGGCCGGCCTGGGCGATGGGACGCACCGGTATGCTCTGGGACAACAGCATGGCCGGATCCTATTTCTCCGCCCTGAAAAACGAGCCCGGAGCGACGTCGTTCGCTACATCGAAGGGTTCTACAACAGCCGGCGCCGTCACTCCGCGCTCGGATGCCGGCGGCCCAACGAAGACCGCCATGGATGTCAACAGCCAGCCTTGGCAACGTAGAAGAATCCACTAATTCCGCTGTCCGAAATCCCCATGGCAACTTAGATCAGGGTCCGCCAGCGTTCGGCTACGGGTCAGGGGACGGCCCCTGGGTAGCAGCACTCGGCTGCCGCACTTCACCGCTCGACTAGCACCACCCTGCCTGCTTCAAGCCGGTACTCGAACGCTTCATGGAAGGCAGCCAGGACCACATCACCCAAGCTTGGCAACAAGGATTCTTGCGTGTGGGGCGGAAAGTCGTTGTCCCAGAACCCCTGGCCGTCGGCGGTCGCGGAGTCATTGAGTAGCAGGAACTTGGCAACCACGACCCCCGGCGAGGACTCGGCCTGGAGAGCCTGGTCGTTGAAATGCGGTTCGCCCACGAGGAATCCATCTTGTAGATGCGGCCGCGGCGCGGAAGGCGGACACACTGCGCTAAGCCGGACCGCGACGGGGCCAACGGACTCATCCTCAGGAACGTCGTCGAGGTCTGAGATGAATGGTGGCATCGCCGTGACGTAGAGATAGCCCTCCGGCTTGGCCTCCTCGGTCCCGAGAGCGAAGGAGGCAGCCACTCGAAGCGAGCCCGTGAAGTCAAGCACAGGAGTGGGCCATAATTCGTAGTGTTGGATGACCGCCCAAGGAGCCAGCCGATAGGCATCTCGGTCGCGAAAACCGTCGAACGGTCGATGCCGAGGCAACTTGTCACGAAGGACAGCCCCGATGCGGCTGGACATCACGTCCAACGCGTCCCAGTAGTACTGCCGATCGTCGCGAAGATCAACCTTCTCACCTTCGCGCCACGGGACATTCCAGGTGTCTCGGAGAAGTGTCGGCCGGAGCGGGAAGTCCTCTGTCTGACCGCGGAAGAGGAGATGGTGCTTCTTGTTCATGACGTTCAGGAACGCAACGATTCTCACCAGTTCGCGAAAAGTTGTGACCTCATACGTCTCGATCGGGATGAGTTCGCCAGGCGGCAGCTTCTGCGACCGGAGGCTACGGGGCGCCTTCTCTTCCCAGAGTCGCCAAGCGCCGATGCCGTAGTACAAGTTCTCTTCACTGGCGACTGTATTTGTGGACATATTGCCCCCTCTGTGGCTGCGCCACCAAGCTGTGTGATGCGGTTAACTTCTGACCAACGCTAGGCGGGCCTGCTGGTCAAGCGTTGCCGAGGACTGCCTGCACCATTGTCAGACTCAACCCAGCTCTGGTGTGAACGAACCGTCAAGGACGCTGGGCTGTGACTTTCAGCTTGGTTTGGCGAGTTTTCATCAGTACCAAATGGCGGTGCCGGGCTCTCAAGCCCCGACATCGCCGGGATCCCTGCGTCAGTTGCAGCAAAACCGCCATTCCAAACCTTCAGCGGGTGCCCATAGCGGCGAGAACTGCATTGACCACGGGACGACTAGTGACGTCATTGTGTTCGGTGATGAATTTATCCGCGTTGAGGTTGTACACGTTGCCCGGCCGGAAACTGTAGCCTGGTCCGACGGCGACCGCACGGAGTTCGGTTTCGTCCAAGCTCACTTCCGGGGTGTGTTGCGCGCCGTTCCGGCCCATGCCGCCGTAGGGATCGTTCTGGTCACCGAGACCCGTGGCGTTGTCGCGCGCGATGCGCGAGGCGAGTGGGTAGGCGATGCCGACGGCCAGGTCGTTCTTGGTGTGCGTGATGACGACGGGCCCCGAGATGAGGGTGCGGTCCAGGATTCGGCGGAACGCCCCGTCGTTTCGGCCGTCGAACTTCCGGCCCAGGCCGTTGTGGGAGTAGGCGGCCTGCAGCAGGGTCATGGTTACGGGAGCATCTCCTGGCTCGATCATTGAGGCAGCCGCCGTCACGAGCCGGCCGCCGAAGCTGTGGCCGACCAGATGCAAGGGCAGTTGCGGATACCTCTCCCGTACCCGCAGGAGCAACGAAGCCAAACCCGTCCTGCCCACCGTGGCCGCTCTCGCCTTCATCTGGTAGTACGTGCCGAAGTTCGTGATGCGCCGCGCCGCGGCCTTGGTCCCGGAGAGCAGGTCCCCCAAGAACGCCACACCGCCGTCCGACACAGCCGCGACCCCGCCTTCTCCGACCGGCAGGTCCACCGGCACCCCGACCGAGAACGCGTCGAACAGCTCCTCGGGATCCCGGTCGAAGAATTCACGGGAACCGTCGTCTTCGTGCGCCTCATCGGGGTTCAGTACGCTACGAATCCTCAGGATGAACTCGCGCCTCGCGCTCTCGGACGTCTCCAGTTGGTCGATCAGGGCGGTCGCTTGGTCGATGTTTCCGGCTCTGGCCAAGTCTTCGTCGGCCTCTCCGAGGCGGTCCGGATCGTGCTTGAGGGCTGAAAGTGCGCGGAGCAACGCCACGTCGTTCTCGGCATCTGCTGAGGCGACGCCGCCGCCGGGGATGAGGTCGGCGTCGGTGAACTTCTTGCTCGGCCAGAACACTCGCAGGACAGCCATCTTAGGCGCAGCACCGTCCGCCGCGCGCTCCTGCAACTCGGCGAGATTTGCCAGAAAAGCGTCGTACAACTTTTCTGCGTCCGCCTTGTCGTTGTTCCATCCGTGGGACAACACCAGCAGGTCGGAGGCGTCACGAAGTCCGGAGAGGAGTGATACTGCCTGTTCCTGGTCGAAGACCGAGCCGTCCCTGCGGAACTCGACATCAAACTGTCCGACGATCATACGAAGCCCTCCTATATTGACTGAATTGCCCTCATGAGGTCGACCAGGCCATGGCCCTCGAAGTACCGCTCCCGCCCGAGCGGGGTCGCGGCATTGAGAAACGTCTTCTTCACCTCGAGCGGGCGACCGATAAACTCCCGCCGAATGGAGAGGAACGCAGCAATCGCGCCCGACACATGCGGAGCCGCCATACTGGTTCCGCTGTCTTCGACGTAGTAGGCCCGTTTCTGTCGCCCCTGCGGTCCGGTGTCTTCAGCGGCTGCGGGGGCATCACCGTCCTGCGTACTCTGTCCCCACGAGGCACCCTGTGCCGGTGCGGTGCTGTCACCGCCCCTAGCCGGCGCGGGCTCCAGCATCCCCCACGCCTTGCTAAGCCCGGAACCTGCAGCGCAGGAGATGATGCGCTCGCCCGGCGCGACCAGGTCGGGTTTGAGCCTGCCGTCCCCGGTCGGCCCCTTCGAGGAGAAGTAGGAAATTCCGAACGTGTGCGGTGCCTCCCGGTGGGTCGAGCCCACTGTGATGGCGTCCTCGGCGTTTCCCGGATCGTTGATGGTATTCGACAGCCCCACCCGGGTGATCCTGTTACCTGCACTTAGGCTTGAATAGCCGGTGTTGCCCGCCGCTGTGACCACGACCACCCCCGCCCGCACCAACCGGTTGACCTCCGTGCAGAGCGGGCTCTGGCCGCAGGCGAACATCTCGGCGTCGAACTCGTAGCCGACGCTCAGGTTCACCCCCTGCACGCGCAGAAGCTTGGGGTTGTCATTCAGCCGTTCCCGGATGTATTCCAAGGCCCGGACGATGTTACTCGATCTGCCTGCACCGTTCTCGTCCAGCGCACGCAAGCTCACAAGCCTGCATTCGGGGGCGACGCCGTGGAAACGCTGGCGCTCACGGTCGCTCTGGATGACCCGCTGCCGTGTGCTGGTTCGGAGTTTGGGCCGATTCTCATCCTCATCGCCGGAAGCGATGTTCTGTCGCCTCTCCAGCACTACGATCTCGACGTCTCTGGGCGCTCGACCGGCGATAATCCCGGCGACGTGGGTGCCGTGCCCGAGCGGATCCTGCAGCGCGTGCGTACGGTGCTCCTGCAGGCGGCGCTGCCGCTGCTCCTCGGTAAGGGGCGGACCGTCCACGACTTCCTCGTCGGGATCGTCTAACTGCTGGCCGTTTACGGGTGTGAAACACCGGTGAAGGTTACGCACCCGAGGGTCACAGAGCGCGTGGTCGCTGTCCGACCCGAACTGCCAGTGACCGGCGTCAATGCCAGAATCGATCACAGCCCACGTAATGTTCTCGCCGGTCGCATCGAACGAACGCAGGGCCGCGTCGGCTTTAATCGTGGAGAGCGACCTCGTAATACTCGCTTGAACGGGGAAATCCGGCCAGAGCTTGTAGACGGACCGATAGGTGAAATCATCCATCCCTTGGTTCGCGCCCTGGCCGGCCTCTCTGTGGGCTTGCTCGACGGCGACTTCCTCGTCCGCGGCGATCAGCTTCTTCCACTCGTCGAGCTTCATTTCGCACCGAAAATATGTCTTCGAGATCTTCACCAGATGCCAAGGCGGGCCAGCCGCGCTCTCACCTTCCGGCACGAGGGCATTCTTGAACAGGTTCACGAACGCGGTCGCCGCCCCAGCGAGGCCATTCATGTGCTGCACGTTCAGCTCCACCATGTAGGGCCCTCGGTCCTCCGGTGTTTCGCCCAAGCCCCACCGCTTGCGGTGCTCATCGTCTTCAAGCTCCGGTGGAACGGTTACCTGAGAAAGACGGTCGCCCTGGAAATCACCCTGCTCGACAGGGCCATTCCCTGCAAGACTGCCCCTATTGCCGTCGCCCGGGACGGAGGCGTCTATGGGTCCTCGCTCCATGAGATCGTGCACGATCTCTGAGGTGGAAAGCCCGGCAAAAGCGCCCAACCGGTCCCGCACGGCTTGCAGGTCGGGCCACAGCTCTGCGGGGCCGCGCTCGGCCAGGGCGTGCAGGAATTCATTGGCCTCGCCGGCTGTCTCCGGAGCCAGGATGGCACCATTGTCGGTCACCTGCGCCCCGGCAGCGGTCACGAGGCGCGCGGCGCGCCCGGCCAGCTCGGGCTCCAGCACGAGGCTGATCAGCGGTGCCTGGAGCTGTTCAAACAGTGCGATCCAGCTCCGTCCTTGCTCGGTGCCGCCGAGTTCGTCCCTGACCCGGCGCAGCGCAACGACCTCCGTGTCGCGGTCAAGCAGCTTCGAGCCGATCAGCTCGATGGCGCAGATGGACTGCTGGAGCAGTTCCAGCAGACCCGACTCGACCTCCCGCTTGACCGGTTCGGGATTGGCAGGGTGGAAGGATTCGGCCACACTGCCCTGCCAGGGGCCGGTCTCGAGGGTGAAGCCGTAGGTCTTGTGCTGCGCACCGTCGGCAATGTGGCGTGCGTAGGCATAGTCGCTCAGCGTCCCCGTGGTGGGATACAAGCCGAGCCCGGATTCCCGCGTATATTGTCGGCCGCGCACGTCGGCGATGGCCTGGACAATGCGGTCTCCGACGCTTTCGAAGCGCGTCAGGTCCCGCGGCATCATGTACTCGGCGTAACTCGGGTTTGTGATTGGCTGGCAGGCAGTCGTCGGCAGGGAGGTGAACCGCTTCGTTGGGTCCGTCGTCTGGGTCGGTGCGTGTCCCCAGGGGTGGAGCACCAATTCGGAATAGGAATGCACGTCGGCGAAGCAGTCGATGCCGTGGGAATCGAGCAGGTGCTGGACGTTGCGGCTCTCGGGCTCCGAAAACACGGACGGTCCGCAATAGACCTCCGAGCACCGGTCGCAGGAGGTCTGCCCTTCGGTGACGCCCCAGAGGAGGTCCGCATTGCGGTTAAGGTCCACCCCGTCACAGGGGGTCCCCGGGTTGTCGCGCCGGTTCTTGCGCCACAGGCTATCGACGGTCATCACGAAGTGGCGGCCGTCCGGGTTCAGGCAGGGCACCAGGTACACATCGAGAGTCTCCAGGATCAGTTTGATATCGGCGGCCGGCCAGATCCGGCTGCCGAGGACCACGTCGCTTCCTGTCCGGTAGCTGGCCACGAGGTCGACCGCCAGTTCGATGAGCAGGTCCGGGTTCATCAGTTCGCGCGCGTGCGTGCCGCCCACCAGCAGCACGCCCCGGCGGTTGTCCCCGCCGCCGGCACGGAGCCGCAGGGCACGGACCGGCCGGCCCTGGACCGAGGACTCGGGCAGCGTGAATTGCGTGCAGAGCTGCGGATGGGTCGCCGCGAGGGTGCTGCCGGCGGTATCGAGTTGGGAAACCGTGCGATACATCAGGCCCCTCCCTCCTGCTCCGTGCCGCCAAGGCGTTCATCGAGCCAGGCGGCCGCGGCGTCGTCGTCCATGATCAGCGAGGGGTCCAGCGGACCTGCGGGTGCGGCCTGGACGATTGTGACTTCGAATCCGCTCCCGACGAGACGGGCCGCCTCATCCATGTCGACCAGCAGCCGGACCCCTCCCTCCGGATCGGGCACACGGTCCAGGTCCATGTCCGCCACACGGCGCATGTCCATCCTTTCCGCAGCCCCGGCCCCGGCACGGACAATGACCTCGTACCTTGCCTTCGCCTGGTCAGCCTCTTGGGGAGTATCCTCGCCAGCCATCACCGGCCTCCCTTCCTGAAGCAGGGCTTCATCCGGCCCGGCAGCACGTGAGCCTGCCGGATACCGGCAACTAGTTTTGGGCGCCGTGCCATCCGGGCCTTTCCAAACTCGGTTCTCCCGAAAATTTAACAATTCTTTGTTCGGCTGCTTGCCGGCCCAAGCCCGGCATGGACAGCATGCGTCGGCAGCCACCCCCAGTCTGCCTAGATGCCGTTACTTGGGCGTTACAAGTGTTGGAGGGAGGCATCCCGGCGGCATCGATCCAGGTGTCGGCTCCGGCCAGGTCGGCGCACCTGTACCGGCTCTTGGCGGTTGGTGGGGAAAGTGATTCCTGGTGAGCGTCATGCCGCCGTCCGGACGGCACTTCTCATGAGGATAATCGATTTGTAGTTGCCGGAGTTCCGGTAGCCGCGGGCGGTTCGTTTGATGTGCTTGATTCCCGTGTTGTTCGCCTCGACCGTGCCGGTCGTGGCGCCGGTGACGATGATGACCTCAATCTCCTTCCACCAGCGGCACACCGTGCGGTAGAGCTTGTTCGTCTCGTGCCGTCCTGCCGCCGCAACGAGGACCGGAGTTCGTCTTTCGCTGCGGCGGCCTCGACCAGGGAGATGGTGCGCAGCAGGATCCGCAGCCGTTCCTTGACCTTCCATACTGCCTGCAGCTTGCCGGTGGCGTCATCGGCGTCGAAGACCGCTTCCAGCCGGTGGGCTGCAGTGTCGGTGAGCGTCTCGCCGGCGCGCACGAGCAGCATCCGGTGCGCCCAGGCCTTGTCGATACTCCGGCCGCGGCGGCCCTTGACCTGTTGGGAGAGGTTCTGCCGCGCCTCGGCCACCGCCTGGTTGGCGAGGGAGACCAGATGGAAGTGATCAACCGCGACAGCGATCCGGGGAAGCCACATCCGGAACGCCGCGGACGGGTCGATCGACGACCTGCACGCCGAGCCGCCACTGGAGCGGTCGGGCGAAGAGCCAGTCGCCGACGCCCTTGTGGTCCCTGCCGTCCACGACGCCCAGGACCTGGCCTCTGTCCAGATCCACGATGGTGGTCATCCACGGCTCGTGCCGGACCCACGAGCTGGACTCAGCATCACGGAAATACCGCACGGACCGGAACCGGTGCTCATCGATCCCCAGCAGCCGCGGACTCAGCTCATCCACCTCGAGCAGCGTCAGGAAGCAGGCTTCGGTCAGCGCTGCACGGACCAACCACAAGCACACAGCGAACGCGGCGGCGGTCTCGGACACTGCCCGGCCGGACCGGACGGCCACATCAACTACGTGGCCCCTGAGCTTTCCGGTGAACCGTGCGCCGCGAGGGATCTGGGTCGTGGATTCAGAGAACGAGAGCCGGGCGCAGGCCGGTTCATCGCAATACCAGCGGGATTTGGACCACAGGACCTGGACGGCGCCGGCGACAGGGATGTCCCGGATCCGCTGGAAGCGCCGTTCCTTCCGCCGTGCCGCAACGACACCACACGTCGTGCAGCCCGGGGGCTGGTCGGTTTCGATAATAATCTGGCGTTGTCCGTCCGCCAGGACGCTGACGGACACGACGCAGTAGTCAGGCAGGTTGAAGATGCTGGCGGCAGCGTCGGTAGCCACCCCCGGTAGGCTCATTCATGGCTCGTGGTCCTGTTCCAGGTTGAATGCTTAGACACACTCATCCCAGCAGGGCCACGGGCCCCTCTTAGCTACGACACGGAATCAATCCCCCGCGAACCTTAAAAAGCCCCTGTACCCTGGTTTTCAGGAGTACGCGTGTCCGGCATCGCCGGGGTCCTGTTCCGCAGTCGGACATGGTCTGGAAACGCCGCCGCTGCTTCAGCGGCGACGAAGACTGGGACAAGACCCAGTCCCGGATCCCTGCGGAGGCCGACGCTGCCGGGATGAACGATTCGGAATCTCCGTAGACTCCACCGTCAACCGGGCCCACCAGCACGTCACGCTCCCGGCTTTCTCCCGCCCGGCACGTTGCCTCCGGATCTGGTGAAGATGGCAACGCGGGGTCTGTTCAAAATGCGGTCCGGCTGCTCGGCATGGTGGTCAGGGCGTGCGACTTCCTTCCGGTTGTCGCTGTGACGCTCAGGGACGTCGTTCGAGCCGTAATAACTTCTGCTCGTGCTTTGTTCCCGGATGATGCTCTTCGCCCGCGCCCAACCTTGGTGGAAGTGCTACGCCGGAGCTGCATTATCTCGCAGAGGTGACCTCGCTCGCCGACCAGGCTCTCCTCTGGTAAGGACCGAATTCCCCATCAGTTTGACCCAAGGCCCTGCCTCCGTCGACTTGAGCCCTAAACGGCCAGAAAAACCTCAAAGTCAACCAACATCCGCCCCGCAGTCTTGCTTCACCGTGACCAGAAACCCGTCGCCGAAGCCGGTTGTACATGCGCACTGTGACTTTGGCCTTAGATGTCCGAAGCATCGTCAGTCCACTTCGGCCAGATGCGAATGAAACTGCGCGAACGTCATGCGTTGCACGGCGGCCTCGGTGGTCCGCAATCGGTCCGCGAACACCGCCGCGCCTTAACGTTGTGGTGGCCCCGCACCACCACATCGATCACATCTCAGGCTTCGCCGACCCAGCCTGGGCCAAGGTGCAGGTCGACGATGTCTGGGTGCCCTATATCGAGGACCCGAGGACGAGAGGACGATAAGAACCTGCGTGGCGGGTCAGAACTACTAAAGCCTGTAGTAATGTTCACGTACCCTCCCTTGCCATTTCAATATTAATTCTCGCATTTCATCAAGTTCGCCTGAACCGACATGGGCAGGGGGCATCCTATTCACAAAAGCATCAGAAACTCCGTTATCAAAAACTCCTCCGTCAATTCCGTCTTCACGGAATATGAGTAAGGGTAACCCGAGACCGAATAATATTCCAGCTTCAAGGTTGTTCCAGGGCGTTGGGAACCTTCTATCCTTCACTCGGACTTCGTGCTCCGTTCCTGGCTTTAGCGTCCCCTCTAAACTTCGAAATTGCTCAAAGCCGAGAATCACACCGCAAGAGCAATGCTTAGCGATGACCGCAACCTCCCGAAGCGGATAATCCGTCGGGTACTCTTTGCGCCCAAGAGCCCGAGGCTCCAAGCCGAAATCGTTCAGGATAGTCACTACTCGGCCACGCAATTCTTCTTGTTTTGGATTCAATGCAGTGGGGGCAGATAGAAAAATTGGAATGCGCATATCAACACTCCTTTATATTCACATCGTAAATTTCTGGCTGGTAGGAGAATCCGAGATAACGTCGCCAATTCGAATTGAACCATTGCTAGTCATCGGATGACCTAAATAACGGCGGATGGGAGCTCTGCCGGATTTAACGAATTGTTACACCATGTGCGTTGCCAGTCCTTATCTCCGGTTTCAGATGATCCGAACCCATTTGGGTGCCTGCGAACATTATGCATCAATGACCATCTAGCTCACACGACCCCTTCCGCGAAACCAGCCGATCGGACAACTGACCGCGCCGGGTGGCACTCCCGTATCGCCGCGGTGAACCTCAAATGACTCCTGAAACTCGGACTCAGCGACGAAAACGGCTCATGGACCGCCAGGGCCACCCGCGGCCCACGGTCAGTCCGACGAACCGCTCTTGGCGGCCATGCGGAGGATGCGGGCAGCGGGGAAACGCCGGCAAGGGCTGCAAAACGGCCAGAGCGGATGCGGCCGGTGCGACGCGCAGATGATGACCGCGGCGGCATCTCGCAGGCAACCGAGGTGCCGAGAGTCTGTACCACCGACTGGCAGACACGACGTGCGCCCTTCCGACCTATCTCCGGCGTTCCCTCACTTGGGATCAAGGGTACTGAAATGGCGTGCCACCAGGATT
Organism: Arthrobacter sp. P1_C12_2; assembly: GCF_056406415.1. Taxonomy (NCBI): domain Bacteria; kingdom Bacillati; phylum Actinomycetota; class Actinomycetes; order Micrococcales; family Micrococcaceae; genus Arthrobacter; species Arthrobacter sp. P1_C12_2. Next base: position 98,202 of record NZ_JBFUAF010000018.1, read on the forward strand.
TCACCCGGCGGACACCCATCCCCGTTTACTTCTGCGATCCGGCCAGTCCCTGGCAGCGCGGCTCGAACGATAACACCAATGTCCTGCTCCGGCAGTACTTCCCGAAAGGAACAGACTTGGGCGTCCACAGCCCAGAACACCTCGCCATTGTAGCCGCTGAACTCAACCGGCGACTACGCGAAGTCCGGGATGGCTGAGTCCCATGTAACCTCTGGCTAGACTGTCTTCACCCACGCGTGGCTCTTACAGGATGTCCGAGACGAGTTGCAGAATCCCCTCCGAGGGTGCAAGGCCCATGTCATCGTTCAGCTTCGCTCGAAACTTTTCGAAGGCCCGAAGTGCGGCAGCATTGTTGCCCTGCTGCCGTTGAGCCTGAATGAGAAGTCCGACGGCACTTTCGTAGAGCGGTTCAAGTTCAAGTGCTGCCTCCGATGCCTCCAAGGCCGCCTCATAGTCGCAGCGCGCGAGGGTCTCGCGAGCAATGATGTGGAACGCGTGGAGCCGCTCCTGCCGCAATCTGCTCTGTTCAAAGAGCACCCAGTCCTCGTACCAGCCCGGCAGCAGTTCGGCATCTCGTAAAAGGTTCAGGTACGAAGCAACATTCCCGTTAAGACCGGTTTGGCTGATCTCCCGCAAACAAGACCGGACCCGGTGCAAGTCAACGTCCACCAAGTCGCTTAGCGAAAGCTCGGCGCCGCCATTGACCAAGAGGCCCGGAACCTGCCGTGAGACCAGGTGCATGCTCACCCGCAGACTCTCCAGGGCCCGAGCCTCGCAACTCTCCGGCCACAGAAGCCCAGCCAAGTAGCTCCTCGGGCGGGTGCCGTGGATAGCCAGCGCAGTGATGAGCCGCTGTTGACGGGCCGCAACATGCATAACGCACGAGTCCCTGCGGAGTTTCCACGACTGGAACAGGCTCAGCTGAAAATTGCAAAAGTTGCCGCTTAGCATCGGTACCCCCAAATCCAGCGCGACTCCGAGCTGGAACAGTTCTAGCCACGAGGATCCGCATTTCGGTAAGGGGTGTCAATGGCCAAGCGCATCTGGCAGTTTTGTGAAGCGAAGTGGCGTGAGCTCAGCACCCCGGCAACGCGTGCACCTCAGTGACTACCATTGTCACTGGAATCCGGGGCAAAGGCCTTAGTCACAACGCCCTCTAGAGATGAGCAGCCATCGCGGATTCTCCCAATCCATTTACCGCTCTTCGCCGGCGAGGGCCGACGTCGCATCCCAGATGGCCACGGTGGCCCCGGGAGCGAGACGGGTAACCCGTGGGCCGGTCAATCCATGGATGCTCCGTCGTAAACTCCCTAGCCGCCCGGTAAGGGAAGCACCCGCCGTTCGACCCGATCCACAGCCGCTAAACGATTGTGCCAGGTCCGCTGCTGCAGAACTGACCGAACCAAAACTATCTTTTGAACTCGATTCGGACCGAGTTGTCGTCCGGGAGCACGATCACTGTTCCATCACGCGGTGTCCAGCCGTCATGCAGGAAGAAGAAACGTCCGCCGCTGAGCACCAGCAGGCGCAGACCGCTGTAACGGTAGAGGGCTGTTTCCCCGCTACCCACTTTCACCTCCTTGACGGCATCCGTGCCGATGCCCAGCGGCTTGAGTGAGTAGACCTCCGCCCGGGGCATGTACTGGACTCCCTGCTCGAAATTCACTGCCAGCCGCCGGCCCAGCGCCTGGGCATAGTCAGCCGTGCCCCAGAAGAGCAACAGTGTCACGATGCTAAGGACCAGTGTGGTTTCCACCGCCCGCTGTTCCGTGGTGAGCGCTGGTCGTTTGGCGTCCCGGCCCAGACGGCGGAGGCGGACGCACCACGTGGCCACGAGTACGCCCAGGGCCATCAAGTACGGCGTATACAGCGCCGTCCGTGCAGGCTCAACGATGGCCAGAAGTAGACTGACGCCGACCACGAGCCCACTGGCCAGGGCGGCAATGCCGGCGGCTCGGACGATGACCGCACGGCCGCTGCCCTCCTCGATGCGGCGGCGCAGCCAGCGGTCCAGGGCCACCCAGACGACGCTGACGACCAGGAGGCAGACCAGCGGCAGAAAGAGCGCGTTGATGCTGATCAGGATGTAGTCCTGCACAGCGTATCCGAACAGGCTCACATCCAGACCCATCTGCGCTGCCTGGGCTTCCGCACGTGCCCAGCCGAAGTAGAACAGCAGCGCCGTCGCCACCGTGACCGGCGGGCCGATGGCCGAAACCACACCAAGGGCGCGGGACCACGAGGAACGCTCGTCACCGTGGGCTTCCGTCATGGGATGTTGCCCGGCGCCGCTTGCAGGCACGTGTTCTGGTCCACCGCGTATGCGAAGGACGCCGTTCCCTTCACCGAAAGTTTGGCCTTGGCGACAGTGACGTCCACCGTGGCCGGCGCTCCCTGCACAGGAGTCGGTGCTTTGAAGTAGAAGTCCCCCAATGGGTAGCTGTCGTCGGGGGGACTCGCACGATGCCCCACCTTGGCCGTCGTCGTGCCGACGTTGACCTCACTGATGCTGTTAGCGGGGAGGCCGCCCAGAGTTCCGCCTAGGAGGATGATGTCGCCGGGACAGACGGAATCGGACGGGCGGCCCACGACACTAAGGTCTTTGAGCTCTGGCGGGCAGGCAGTGCCGGGGAGGGGGGCAAGCTTGAACGGCACATCCGGCTTCTGCCGTCTGAAAGCAGCCACATCGCGCAGCACTTCGTAGGCTTTTACGGACCAGCAATCGGAATTCGGCAGTTTTGGCGGCTGCATCGTGCCCAAAGCCGATGCACCCTCTTCCCACGCAGCCTTTTGGCCCTTCAGGCCCAGGCACAGCTTTCGCGCCACTCGCTCCACGGTGACCGGGGGATCGTCGGAATCCGGAACGACATCGCAGTTCCGGTCCTTTAGTCCTGCATACCAGACCGGATCGTCTCGGCCTACCGGGCCGATCGGCAGCCAGTCGAGTACGGCGGTCTCCTGCGCGGGAGGCTTACCGGGCGCCGGCGGACCGGGCGGCTGAGCGGGAGGCTGACCCGGGGCCGGCGGACCGGGCGGCTGAGCGGGAGGCTGACCCGGGGCCGGCGGACCGGGCGGCTGAGCGGGAGGCTGACCCGGGGCCGGCGGACCGGGGGCCGGCTGACCGGGGGCTGGCTGACCCGGTGCCGGCGGACCGGGCGGCTGAGCGGGAGGCTGACCCGGGGCCGGCTGACCGGGGGCCGGCTGACCGGGGGCTGGCTGACCGGGCAGCTGGCCTTGGGACGGCGGCGCGGGCTGTTGTCCCGGAGCCGGACGTTGCGCCTGGTTGCGCCCGTCACCCGTGCCGTCACCGGATCCGTTCGAGCCGCCCGATCCTCCAGTCGCCGTCCCGCCAGGGGCGGCCGCCCCGGCCGACGTGTCCGCACCGGTATCCGCTGAAGTGACGGGCGCGCTGGAAGCCGAGCCGCGGTCGCTGTTAGTCGTCACGCACGCAGAGAGAAGCAAAGATAAGATCAGCACCCAGAGAAAGGCGAATGGACGCCGGCGGCTGCAAGAGTGCATCGTGCATCAGCAGTATCTCGGTCTGTGTGCCGCTGAGCACCTGAGGCGGGGGAATCTTTCGTGTCCTGCGCCCTCCGTGGCCGGAATGGTAGCCAAGACTGAGCTAGGACGGGCTTCGGGATGGGCCAGCAAAACGGACATGTCTTTCACCTCGCAAGGCATCGTGGCTCGCAAAGCCACGGGCCATGAGCATCAGATAGTTCACTTGAATTGCTATGCGCAAGGCATCACTGCTGCACGTCCCCACCAACAGTGTCCGGGTGTGCCGTTACTACAACGTTACAGCTATACGATGCGGGCAAGACCTTGCAGGGGTACGCGACCAGTGGAATGCTCTTGCCCGCTGGTCTTCGTCACGGGATGACGCCCGGGGTCTGCCGGCATTCATTCTGATCGGCTGCGTACTCGAAAGAAGCAGATCCCTTCACCACCCAATCGGCGTCGGCGATACTGACGTCGGCCGTGGTCGGGTCCCCTACTATGAGGGGCGGCGCCAGGAAGTAAAACTCAAGGGGGTTGTCATTATTCGTGGAGCTCTGCCGCTGCAGTACAGGTGCCGTTGTTGTTCCCACCTTAACCGAACGAACGGTGCCAACGGGGAGGCCGGTGACATTCCCCAGCAGGACGATCACAGAGCCGGGACACACCAGGGAAGGCGGCGAAATGCCACCGTCGTCCTCGAGGCCGTTGAGTTCAGGAGCGCAGGCGGTCCCGGGGCGGGGAGCAAGTTTCACAAGCGCATTTGGCTTCTGCTTCCGGGAAGCGGCGACATTGCCGAGCACTTGGTAGGCGGTTACGGACCAGCAGTCGTCCGAAGGTGGCAGCGGCATAGTGTCCAGGGCAGAGACCCCTTTCTGCCAGGCAACCTGGTCGCCTTTCAAACCTAGACAGAGTGTCTTTGCCGCTGCTTGCATGGTGTCAAAAGGTTCGGAAAAGCCATCGAGCGACTGGCAGTCCAGGTCCTTCAGGTCCACTTACCAGACCGGATCTTCTCGCCCGACCGGGCCTATCGGCAACCATTCGAGTACTACGGACTCAGGTGCGGGGGGCTAGTTGGGGGCAGGCGGTCCCGGCGGCGGAGCGGGTAACTGGCCGGGGCCTCGGGGGCTTGCGTCCGAGCAGGCGGCTGGCCTTGCACGGGCAGCGGTTGTTGACCAGGACCCGGGCCTTGCGGCTGACTTCGCACGCCGCCAGGGCCAGAGCCGCCGGGCCCTTCGGACGCTCCACTGGCTTGGCTCTTGTCCGTATCGTCAGTGGGCCGATTCGACGGCGGGGTGTTCTGCCCATTGCCTTCAGAAGCGCCGGGACTGCTGGAAAACGAGTCGCCGCGGTGGCCGCCTGCCGTCATACACGCAGACAGAAGCCACGACAACCACCGCCCAGACGAAGACGGTTAGGTGGCCGCGGCTATAGGCGTTCATCTCGCACCATCGTTGTTATCACCGGCGGGAAGGCTCCTGCTTCCGAAGGGCTTGGGACATATTTTCCTCCAGTTCGCGCACCTGATCCAGTTCATGGAGCCCATACGGGATCCCTGGGGCCGCACCCAGCGGCGCCACCGGCGGATCCGGAAAAAGTGCAAAAAACCATGTCAACCTCTCGGCGTGGCTAAAGATGGTGGCCGGGGGTTACCCGAAGGCGCAGGGGACAAGTGGCGGAGCCTCCCGCGGTCTTTACCGTGACCACCAAGAAATCCCGGGCTGCCAAGGACGGGACCCGTACGTCGATCACCGTAGGGCTTGGCCTGCCCACAATGGCCCCCTGCTTGACCACCAATGCGCCGGATGACTGCCGGAAAAACACCTTCACGGGGGCAAAATGAAAGTTGGAGCCGTGCAGTGTTATCGTCTCGCCCAATTGGGCTTCTTGTGTTGACAAGAACGGCTTAGCAAATTCCGGCTTAGGCGGTTCGACGTGGAAGGTGGCGCTGGCAGTAGCAGTGCCTGCGGCGGTGTGGATGGCGACCGGCACGTCCGCCCCCTGTTCCCCTGGGGCCACGAGTCCTTGGGGTACGACAGCCGTCAATTTATGAGCCGCAAGGGGCTCGCGCACGGTCGCCTCCTGGCGGCCGAAGAACACCTGCGGGGTACCGGTGTCGAGATTCCGCCCGAACAGCGTAACCGCCGTGCCAGGCCACCCGCTCACTTGATTGAAGGGCGGATCACCGAATTGGGGAGGTTCGGAGAGGAGGATGCGGAAGGCGGTCCCGGCGACGGCGGTGCCCGCGCGTGTCTCTACCTTGACCGGTACATCCGCAACCGGTTCCCCGGGATGGACAAGCCCCTCGGGCACGAGGGCAGTCAAGGATGTCGCGGTAGGGTGCCCGACCACTATCGCTGTCTGGTGGCCGAAGAACACCTGGGTCCTACCCGCATTGAAGTTCCGCCCGAACAGCGCGACGGGCCTGCCGGGCCACCCGCTCACCGGGTCGAAGGCCGGATCGGCGAACGCCGGAGGCTCGGCCAGCACCCGGAATGCGGTCGCCGCGGCGGCGGTGCCGGCGGCGGTCTGGACGCTGACGGGCACGTCCGCCCCCGGCTCCCCGGAGACGAGAAGCCCCTCGGGCACGGCAACCGTCAGGGTCCCGGAGGCGGGGGGCGCGAGGAGCGCCGCCTCCGCCGCACTGAAGAACACCCGCGGGATGCCGACATTGAAATTCCGCCCAGAGAGAATCACGGGGGTGCCCTGCGCCCCGTCGTCCGGGGTGAACTGCGCCGCCGGCGGATCGGCGAACGCCGGGACGAACGACGCCGGGTCCGCCCACGGCTGCACCGTCTCGCCCTCACTTTCGGCCACTACCCACGTAAAGTAGCCCTCGCGGCCGGGGTCGTTGTTCCGGATCCCCAGCGTCCACGTCTCCTCGGTCGCCCGGTCGAACCCCACCACGACGCCCGTGACGGTCCCGGCCCCCGGAACGCCAGCTTGCAGGACCTGGAACGCATCCCCCACGAAACCGGTTCCCCCGCCCTCGGGGCGTGTGGCCCGGAACACCGGCTGCGTCGTCGCCGTTACCGCCACGGCCGGACCCTGCCCTGCCCGCACGAACAACGACGGCGCCACCGTGCCGCCGACCATCGCTACCCGCAGGAACATCATCCGCGCGTAGATCCCGGCAAACTCCGGTAACGCTTCCCCCGCCAGCTGGGCAAAGCCGGCATCCACCCGCCCTGCGACGGGCGCAGCCAGTGGCGCCACCGGCGGATCCGGAAACAGTGCAAAAACCATGTCAGCTCCTCCTCCTAACCCACAGCGTGGTTGATGGTGATGAGTTCTGCGCTGGCGCTGCTTCCGAACTGGTTCCGGACGATGATCCGGGCCTGTTTTTGCGCTTCAGGGCCAAGGCTTGGCGCTGTCACCCTGATGCGGGTCGCTGTCGGCGGCTCAAGGAGGACGGCCGGGACCGGGGCCTGGCCCTCCACACTGAATGTGACAGTCACTGGAGAACCGTCGAAATCCTGGCCGTTCAGCGTAACCTCTGCGCCGACCTCGACAGCTGAGGGGCTGAAATCCTCAACGTCCGGCGTAGGCGGAGCCACCAGAATCCGAAGCGCCTGGGCGCACGTGACGGAACCTCCTGCGGTCGTCACCGTAACCGATATTTTACCGATGGGGCCGAGTACGAAGACACCCGTCGGTATCCGCACGGTCATTTCTGTGGCGCTGGGTCGCCCGAGGACTTCCCCAGGAACAGGAAGGCGAGAATCATCATCAAAAAACTCCAATGCACGGAACTCAACCGTCACAGGAGCAAAGTGGAAATTCCGGCCGTGCAGCAGAAGCTTCCTCCCGAGAAGAGCTGGTTCGGGTGCAAAAGGCGGAGCGGCGAAGGCAGGTGCCGGCGGCACAGCATGAAAAACACCGGAGGCTACGGCGGCGCCAGCGGCGGTTTCGACGCTGACCGGCACGTCCGCACCCGATTCCCCGGTAGGGACAAGCCCTTCGGGCACGGCCACCGTCAGGGACCCGGCGGCAGGGGGCACGAGCAGCGATGCCTTCCCGGCACCGAAGGACACCCGCGGGATACCGACATTGAAATTCCGGCCGGACAAACTCACCGCGGTACCCGCCGTCCCGGCCACCGGCGCGAAGGAAGGGTCCTCGAACACCGGGATAAACGAGCCAGGG
>NZ_JBFUAF010000019.1:0-97270 GCF_056406415.1 Arthrobacter sp. P1_C12_2
ACGGGACCCGGCCGGCCGCTCAGGGCCGTGAAGATGGCATCGTCCACCACGCGGGCGGCGGAAGCGGCGTCGTCAAGCGTCACGACCTTCTTGGCGGTGCTGCGGAACCAGGCGTTGATGTCGAATTCCTGGAACGACTCCCGGCCGCGGTCCGCGACCGGGATGAGGCCCACGAACAGGATCAGCGGGGTGGCGTCCTGGTGTGCGGTGTGGATGGCGATGAAGGCGTTGGCGGCACCGGGACCACGGGTCACCATGGCCACGCCCGGCAGCTCTGTCAGCCGGCCTTCGGCGAGGGCCATGAAGCCGGCGCCGCCTTCGTGGCGGGTCACCACGGTTTCAATGGCGGATCCGTGCAGGCCGTCCAGCACGTCCAGGAAGCTCTCGCCGGGGACGCCGTAGACGCGTTGGATGCCGGCACGTTCGAGCTGGGCAACAATCAGGTGCCCGGCGGTGGTTGAGGTGCTCAATGCTTCATACCTTTTTCTTCGATGCTGAGGGCCGGCAGGGCAATCCCCGAGAGTGCGGTCAGAACCGACACGACCAGCAGGATGATGGCCCCGGGCCAGAATGAATTGCCGCTGGCAGCCACGAGGGCTGTGGCGATAAGTGGGATAAAGCCGGAAATAACGCCGGCGCTGTTGGAGGTGATGGCTACGCCGGTGTAGCGGACACGGGTGGCGAACAGTGCAGTGAGGGCGGTACCCGAGACGGCGTAGGGAACAGACAGGGTGGCCACGCCGACGATCATGGCCAGGATGACCAGCACGGGGTTGGCGGTGTCGATGGCCAGGAAGACGGGTACGGCCACAACGGCGGAGACCACGCCGCCCCACAGAATGACCCGGCTGGCGCCGAATTTCTCCCCCATGCGGCCAGCCCAGATGAGGACAAAGATCTCGAGCGTCGCCGCGAGCAGTGAGCCCAAGAGCAGGGTTTCGTAGGGCATCTTGAGGATCTTGGTGCCGTAGAAGACCACAAAGCTGGTGATGAGGTAGAAGCCGCCGATGCCCAGCAAAGCGGAGCACATGCCGACCAGGATCTGGCGCCAGCTGTTTCGCAGGACGCCGCGGATGGGCGCGTGCTCGGTCTCACCCGACTCCATAAGGGCCTCGAACTCGGGGGATTCACTGAGCCTGCTGCGGATCCACATCGAGATGGCCAGCAGCGGGATCGCCGCGATAAACGGGATGCGCCAGCCCCACGCGTCAAAGTTCGTCTGGCCCACCAGGTAGAGCATGCCGAAGAACCCGCCGGAGGACAGGATGGTGCCGATCGGCGAACCGATCTGGGGCAGCGCAGCGTAGCGGGCACGCTTGGCCACGGGTGCGTTTTCGACTGCGATGATCACCGCACCGCTCCACTCGCCGCCCACCGCGAGTCCTTGGATGATCCGCAGGGCCACCAGGATAATAGGGGCCGCAATGCCGATCGTCATGTAGTTCGGCAGCAGGCCGATCAGGCCTGTCACGACGCCGATGCCCACGATGGTGACCATCAGGACTTTCTTCCGTCCCACCTTGTCCCCCAGGGAGCCGAAGATGAAGCCGCCGATCGGGCGGGCAACGAAGCCGACAGCCAGGGTGGCGAAGGAGCTCATCGCGGAGACGAAGGGGTCCTGGGACACGAAGTACTGGGCGTTGAACACCAGCGCCGCGGCAGTGGTGAAGAGGAAGAAGTCGTACCACTCCAGCGCCGTGCCCACGAGGGCTGCCAGGGCCACCTTGCGGGTGACACTCTCATCCACCGTCCGTAGGACCGGGCGCTCCGCCCCCGCGACCGCCGTGCTGTCGTTGCTTGCCATGAATTACTCCAAATTGCTAGGGACCGGATACCCCGGACGGGCGGCGGTTTTCGCCGCTTGCCCCGTGATGTGGCTCACCCTTGGGTCTGACTCCATTCTTCCAGTAGGTTCATCCAAAATAACTAGCATTGCGTCACGGGATTCCGGTTCTAGAATGTGTAAATGCACAACGTTCAGGACAACGCCGCACGCTGGGGAGAACTCGTGGAGCGGCTACACGGGCGGCTCGACGAACTCGTGGACCTCTTCATGGCCCGGGTTCAGGAGATCCCCGAGTACGCCGGCAACAGGGTTGGCCTCCCGGAACTTCGGGATACTGCCCGCGAGACGTTCCGCCGCCTCGTGGACGGACTGCGGGACAAGGAGTTGCAGCAGTCGGGCCGCAACGGCGACCGCGATTCACTGACGCAGTTCTCCTCGGAGCTGGGCGCCAAAAGGGCCAGGGCCGGGATCTCTCCCGAGGCCCTGATTTCGGCCGTCCGGCTGGATTTCAGCATCCTGTGGGCTGACCTGCTGCAGATCTCCGATCCCAAGGACGCCATGCTGCTGACGTCCAGGGTGGACAGGGTGTGGCGGGTTGTGGATGAATTTGCCACCCAAACGCACTCGAGCTACTCGGCGGAGCGGGTGCGCATGGCTCAGGAGGAATCAAATATCCGCCGCGAGTTCATCGCACGGCTCTTCAGCAAGTCTGAACTCTCCGCAGACACCATCAGCCAGGCATCCGCAGCCCTCGTTACCGATCCTGACGCCCGATTCTCCATCGTTGCCGCCAGCGGGGAGGCGGCGTCGAAACTGCGCGCCATCGCAGCTCAGGGCCCGCTGTCCTCGCAGAGGCTCTTTGTGCACGAATTCGGCGGCAGCACCTATGTTTTCTGGGCCCTCGGCCGCCGCGCCGCCTCAGGGGCGCCACCGGAGGGATCCGCGTATCTCCCGGCTGGTATCGCCGGGATCCCCTGCGGCTATGTGGAAGGCTTTGCAGGCTTGCGCGCCCTCCCGTCTGCGGCCCGGACTGCGGAGCGGCTGGCTCTGCTCCTCCACCCTTCAGACAAGGGCCCCCTGACTGCCGCCGGCGCCTGGGCCAGGCTCGCGAAGCAGCAACTCCAGGACGCCGGCCTGGACCTGTGGGCGGACCTGGACTCGGCGCTGTCGCCGTGCCGCGGCGGGGAGCGCGAACGCCTGGAGGAAACGGTGCGCCATTTCCTGTCCACAGGCAATATCACCACCACAGCGCAGGCCCTTTTCTGCCACCGGAACACGATACTCAACCGGCTTCACCGCTTCCAGGACCTCACCGGGATCGACCTCGCTGTTCCCTCCCAAGCGGCCAGGCTGGTGGTGGCGTGGGCCTGATCGCGCCTCAGCAAGCCTCAGTAGGCCTCAACAAGCCTTAGTACGCCTCAGTAGGACTCAGCACTGTGTGAACACACAATCTCGCTGGATTTTTGGTGGATTTTTTGCCATTGAACTGTGATGGCTGACACAGGATAGTTGGTGACCACCTGCACCGGACAATCGTCCCCGCACCCCCATCTGGAGAACTGATGGCTCATATGGTAAATGCCACCACCGCCGCCGCTACGGCACGGCTGGACCTCGCAAAAATGCGCAAGATCGCCCTCGCCAGCGTCATCGGTACCACCGTCGAGTGGTACGACCTCTTTGTCTTCGGCACAGCGTCCGCGCTGGTGTTCAACAAGATCTTCTTCCCCAGCTTCGACCCCGTTGTGGGCACCATGCTCGCGTTCGGAACCTTCGCCTCCGCTTACATTGCACGCATGGTGGGCGCCATCATCTTCGGCCACTTCGGGGACCGCATGGGCCGGAAGTCCATGCTCCTGATTTCACTGCTGACCATGGGCGCCGCCACCTTCGCCATCGGCCTGCTGCCGGACTACAACAGCATCGGCATCATGGCGCCGCTGCTGCTGCTCTTCCTGCGCGTCATCCAGGGCCTGGCCCTGGGCGGCGAATGGGGCGGCGCCGTCCTGATGACGGTGGAACACGCTCCCGCGTCCCAGCGCGGGTTCTACGGCTCGCTGGTCCAGGTGGGCGTGCCCGCCGGAACCCTGATCGCCAACGTCGCGTTCCTCATTGTCGCCTCGAGCGTCAGCACGGAAGCCCTCCTCGCCTGGGGCTGGCGTATCCCGTTCATGGCCTCCGCGCTGCTCGTTGCTGTGGGCATCTACATCCGGCTGCACATCGAAGAAACCCCGTCCTTCCAGGCAGTCAAGGATGCCGGCGCCAAGGCCAAGATGCCCTTCGCGGCCCTCATGGCCAAGTACTGGAAGCAGGTCATCCTCGGCGGCGTCGCCACCCTGTCCACCGGCAGCACCTTCACCCTGCTCGTCGCCTCCGGCGTGTCGTACGGCAAGAAGGAACTGGGCCACTCGGAAACCCTGATGCTGTGGGTTGTGCTGGCCTCCTGCGCCCTGTGCTTTGTCCTGATCCCCTTCTTCGGCCGGCTCTCTGACAAGTACGGCCGCAAGCCGATCATCTACGTGGGTGTAGCCGCCGAGGCAGCCCTGGCCTTCCCGATGTTCTGGCTCATGGACACCAAGTCCGTGCCGCTGCTCTTCGTTGCCTACCTGGCCATGATGACGGCCTTCGCCGCGAACTACGGCCCGATCGCCACGTTCCTCGCCGAGCTCTTCGGTTCCAAGGTCCGCTACTCGGGACTGTCCGTGGCCTACATGCTCTCCGGGCTCCTCGGTAGCGCCATGACGCCGTTCATCACCACGTGGCTGCTGGGCATGACCCACCAGAGCTCCTCCATCGCGTGGTACATCATGGCCGCCGCCCTCATCTCGCTCGGTGCCTTGTTTGTCCTGACCGAGACCCGGCACGGCAACATCGACGCCGTCGACTCCGCCCCCACCGACGCGGTCACTGACGCGGCTACCTACGCGAGCACTGACCCGTCCGCCGAGGCGGTGGCCGTCAAGTGACAGTTCCGCAGGCCGTGCTTCCAGCTGTTCATCCCACTGTTCCTCCCGTCAACGGGACTGTCCGCCGGATCGCCCAGATCCCGGGCGGCGCGGCCGCCGTCGGCCCCTTCTCCCAGGCCGTCGTTGCCAACGGGTTTGTGTTCACCGCGGCCCAGATCCCCGCGATCAGCGGGCTGGACCACCAGCCGGACACCTTCGAGGACCAGGTGCGCCAGACCATCATCAACCTCCGGTCAGTGCTTGAGGCGGCCGGGTCCGGCCTGGAGCACGTGGTCAAGGTCAACGCCTACCTCACTGATCCCGACCGGCTCGAGGACTACAACCGGGTCTACTCCGAGTTCTTCGGGGCGGCCCGGCCCGCGCGGACCACCGTCTGCGTGAGCCTGTGGGGCGTCGCGCTGGAAATCGACTGCGTGGCCGTGGTTGCCGGCCCGACGGCGCCGGAAGCCCCGTGAGCGGCGTGACCGCGGTGAGCGCTGGGCCCAGCGAGGGACTCGCCGCCGTCAGCTACCCCACGATCGGGCACTTCCTGGAGGACGGATTCGTGGATCCAGCCATCCGGTCGCTGCTCGACGGCGTCAAGGTGGCCGGCCCCGCGGTCACGGTGCGCATCGCGGACAATGACGCCTACGCCATGAACCGTGCCCTGCTGGAGCTCTACCCCGGCGCGGTGCTGGTGGTGGACATGTCCGGTGACCACCGGCACGCGCCGGTGGGGGCGGTCACCGCGGCAGCGGCCACCGCGCAAGGCGCCGCCGGCGTCGTCGTCGACGGCGTGGCCACCGACATCCTGGAGCTCCGCGCCACCGGCCTGCCGGTCTTCGCCCGCGGGACCTCGTGCCTGACCACCAAACGGGTCCGGAGCGGCGGCTCCGCGGTGAATGTCCCGGTGCGGTGCGGCGGGATCCAGGTCAATCCGGGCGACTGGGTGCTCGGGGACGACAACGGCGTGATCGTCCTGTCCCCGGAGGCGGCAGCCGGCGTCCTGGGCCAGGCACTGGCCTCCGACGCCTCCGAACCGGCGCTGCTGGCACGGATCGCCGCCGGCGAGCCGCTGGAATCGGTCCTGGCGTTCTGAGCGACGGCGCTGGGTTCGGGTCAGGGATGGGGTAGAACTTAACCATGAATGTGCGCACCCCTGACCCGAATCCCGGCTGGCTCTCCGACGACGACCTGTTCGAAGCGCGGGGCAGGCTGCCGATGGTCTATGTCGAGGCCGTTCCGGTCCGGCTGGACCCCCTCGGGTTCGTGAACGAGGTCGGCACCCTGCTGCAGGCTGACGAGGACGGGACCATGGTCCGGTCCCTGGTGTCCGGCCGCGTTCTCTACCGCGAGACCATCCGCGCCGCGCTGCTCCGCCACATGGAGAAGGACCTGGGCCCGCTCGCCTTCCCGCAGCTTCCGGTCAGTCCGGTGCCGTTCACCGTGGCGGAGTACTTCCCGTCTCCGTCCCATACCGGCTTCACGGACGACCGCCAGCACGCCGTTGCCCTGGCTTACGTCATTCCTGTAACCGGCGAATGCTCCCCGCGGCAGGACGCCCTGGAGCTGACCTGGATGACCCCGCAGGAGGTCATGAGCTCGGACGTGCAGCTGGAATTCAGCGGCGGCCGAGGGGCCCTGATCCGGCAGGCACTGGCCTTCGCGGGAGTCGGCAACTAGCCGGCTCCCGTGGGACCGGCTCCGGCAGGGGACTCTCGGGGCGTCCCCGGCGTCCCCGACTTCACGCAGCCAATTTTGTAGACTGTTGGGCGGACCGCAAGAGAACTTTAAGGACTCCCGATGACCCACCCCCCAGCCTCCCGGAACTACAGTGAGCAGCAGGCTGGATCTCTGCGGGCCGGGGACCACCTGATTCTGCCCGATGGAAACCGCTCCGCCGAGATCCATCGCGTGGATGTCGAAACCGACGATTTTGGCACTCCGGCCTTGGTTTTGGCGACCCTCAGCGGGGGCGGCGTGCTGCGGATCGCGGCGGGATCACTGGTGCGGGTCACCGACGACGCCGAGCCCGGCATTCCAGCTTCCGACGGCGGCGCGCCAAGTCCTTCCGGGGCCGTCGCCCCCGATGCCCCAACTCCTTCCGGGGAAGCGTCCGGCGCGCCTGAACTTCCGGCGTCCGGCCCGTCCCCCGAACCGGAAGAAGCTGCGCCCGACGCCACTGGGTCCGAGAATGCAGCTGAGTCCGACGATGCAACCGGGTCCGACGCAACTGAGTCCGACAACACGGCGGCCGCCGTCGTCGTCCCTCCCCAGCCTGTTGCACCGCCCGCGGTGAGCGGACCCAGCGAAGCGGACCTGGCGCTCATCCCGGCCCCCGACGGCACGCCGGAGTCTGTGGTGGAAGCCGCGGCCGAGGCCCATCCGGGCGCCGTCGGGGTGCTCCTGCTCAGCGAACGGCTCGCCAAGGGCATCAACACCAAGTCCGGGAGCTGCCTCAAGGATCTCAGCGACCTCGCGCACGAGCTCTTCGTCACCCTCAAGGACGCCGACAACGCCCTGGCGGTCGCGGACCTGCTCAACGTCCTGCCGTTCGACGGCAACCCCGACCGCTGGGCCTCCGTGGAGTCATCCCTGGCGCTCTCCAGCTACATGTGCCGCCAGCTGGGGCAGGACCAGCGCGCCGGGATCTACGAGAAAATGCTCCGCGCGCCGGAGGCCATGGAAACGGACCCGTTCAAGGCCAGGATCAACGCCAAGGTGCGTCAGCGCTCGCTCAACGAGCCCAACCTGTACGACAAGGAAATCTTCCGCTCCATCGACAACGCGAACCCTGACGCGGAACGCGACTGGCGCCTGCTGCGGCTCGAGGCGCTCCTGTTCCTGCGCGCGCATGGCGGCTCGGAAACGATTGGCACCGCCGAGCTCGAACGCCGGATCGGCAACGAACTCGAATCAGTCCGCGCCTGAGGTCCGGGTGTCCCATCCTGTCGGGCGTTAGCGTTGGGCCCTACCCGTCGCGGGCACGGAGTTGTAGATTCACCCCATGACGAACAATCTGAGCGTTGTGATCAATTCCGACGCGCAGCAAGTTTGGACCATGCTGCGCGAACCCGCCAAGATCGCCCAATGGCACGGCTGGGTGGCCGATGACCAAGAGGCCGAAATCAACGAAATCTACTTCGGCCCCAATGTGGTCGAAGGCGCCGACCACACCTCCCTGGTGGTCGACGGCGGCGACGTCTTCACCTTGAAACCTGTCCCCACGGGCACGGAAGTCAGCGTCACCCGGGCGGCAATCGACCACAATTCCGAGTGGGCGGCCTGGGACGAGGACATCACCCAGGGCTGGCTGACGTTCCTCCACCAGTTGCGCTTCGCCCTGGAACGGCACCCGCACGGCAAGCGCCGGACCTTTTTCTTCTCCGTGCCCGGTACCGGCGGGTCCGCAATAGAGAAACTTGGGCTCAGCGACGTCCCGGCGCCCGGGGACCCGTATTCGCTTACCCTGCCCACAGGAGAGGAGCTCGCCGGCAAGGTATGGTTCCGCAGCAACCATCAGGTTGGCCTGACGGTCCATCACTACGCCGAGCACGGGGAAGGCCTGCTGATCGTGGCGGACCAGCCCGCCATCGCTGATGTCCGGCCCGACGGCGGATCCCTCGCGATCGTCTCCACCTACGACCTCGGGGCCCACCAGCTGGACGCGGTCCGCAATTACTGGGACAAGTGGCGGGCTGAGAACTACCCCACATCGGATCCCGTCCACTGAGTCTTGGGCTGCGTTAGCTGGCACACTTGAACCGTGCCAGCCAATCCTGACTTCGCGTCTTTGCCCCCCGCGCCTGCCCAACAGTCCGAGTTCTCCTTCCGTGTGGGCAAACGCCTGCGCGAGGCGTGCCCGCCGTCGGCCGCGCAGATTGCCGCCAACGGCGGCGAGTTCCTGGGCCGGACCGGCACCATCGCCACCCCGCACGGGGAGATCCAGACCCCGGCGTTCATCGCCGTCGGCACCAAGGCCACGGTCAAATCCGTGCTGCCGGAATCCATTGCCGGTCTCGGCGCGCAGGCGGTGCTGGCCAACGCCTACCACCTGTATCTGCAGCCTGGTGCGGACATCCTGGACGAGGCCGGGGGCCTTGGTGCGTTCATGAACTGGCGCGGTCCCACGTTCACAGATTCCGGCGGTTTCCAGGTGATGAGCCTGGGCTCGGGGTTCAAGAAGGTCATCGACATGAAGTCGGTCGACAATTCGGGGCCGGACGACGCCGTCGCCCCCGGCAAAGAACGCCTGGCCCACGTGGACGAGGAAGGCGTGTGGTTCAAAAGCCACCTCAACGGCGACCGGCACCGCTTCAGCCCCGAGATCTCCATGAACGTCCAGCACCAGATCGGCGCGGACATCATGTTCGCGTTCGACGAACTCACCACGCTGCAGAACTCCCGCGGCTACCAGGAGGAGTCCCTGGAGCGGACCCGGCGCTGGGCCGAACGGTGCATCACCGAGCACTTCCGGCTCACGGACGAGCGCGCCGGCAAGCCCTACCAGGCCCTGTTCGGGGTGATCCAGGGCGCCCAGTACGAGGACCTGCGCCGCAAGGCCTGCCGCGACTTGGGCGCCATGAACTTCGACGGCTTCGGCATCGGCGGGGCGCTGGAGAAAGAGAACCTCGGCACGATCGTGCGCTGGTGCAACGAGGAGCTGCCGGAGAACAAGCCGCGGCACCTGCTGGGCATCTCCGAGCCGGACGACATCTTCACGGCCATTGAGAACGGCGCGGACACCTTCGACTGCGTCTCCCCCACCCGGGTGGCCCGCAATTCGGCGTTCTACCACCCCACCGGCCGTTACAACCTCTCTGGCGCCAAGTACAAGCGCGACTTCGGCCCGCTGCAGGAAGGCTGCGACTGCTACGCCTGCCTGAACTACTCGCGGGCCTACATCCACCACCTGTTCAAGGCCAAGGAGATGGTCTCGGCCACCCTGATCTCGATCCACAACGAGCGCTTCGTGGTGAAGATGGTCGACGACGCCCGGCTGGCCATCGAGGCCGGCAACTTCTTCGAGTTCAAGGCCGAGACCCTGGCGAACTACTACTCGTAGCGGCGTCCGTCCAGCTCCACAACCCTGTTCTCCAGGGCGCTGCGCCGGGCGGCATCGAGCACCTCCAGGGTCCGCACGCCCTCGGCGGCAGGCACCGGTCCGGGTCCTCCGTCCTGGACGGCGCGGGCAAACTCGGTGTAGAACCCGGCATAGCTGCCCTGCTCCGAGGCGATCTGGGAGCGGCCGCCGGCTACTGCGAGGGTCCCCCAGTTTTCCGGAACATCGATCCCCCATGTGGCAGGCTCCCGGGCCGGGCGGCGGCCCGCGGCCAGCGCGTCGGCCTGAACGTCCGCGCCCGAGGCAATGTAGCTG
The DNA here is from genome assembly GCF_056406415.1 of Arthrobacter sp. P1_C12_2. Lineage (NCBI taxonomy): Bacteria > Bacillati > Actinomycetota > Actinomycetes > Micrococcales > Micrococcaceae > Arthrobacter > Arthrobacter sp. P1_C12_2. The sequence goes on from NZ_JBFUAF010000019.1 coordinate 10,109, forward strand.
CCTTCGCTGCCGTAGGCCCGCAGTTCACGCGTGGTGGAATGGTTGAGTTTGCTGGCCGAGACCGTGGAGACGGCTCCGGACGCGTGCGTCAGTGTCACGAAGAAGCCGCAGTCGGTTCTCTCGCCGAAGCGGTCGGTCCAGTCGAGGGTGCCGTAGACACGGGTGGCCGGGCCCAGCAGCCACAGCATCTGGTCCACGAGGTGGCTGCCCAGATCGCGCAGGAGCCCGCCCGTGGCGCCGGTCTCGAGGGTGGCGGCACCGTCCTGATCCATGATCGAGTGGACCCGCCACACGTCCCCGAGTTTTCCCGAGGCGATGACTCCGGCCAGCGTGAGGATATCCGCGTCGCGGCGGCGGTTGTGATAGACGTTCAGCACCACGCCGGCCCGCTCGGCCGCCCCGGCAAGCTCCCGCGCAGAGGCCGCGTCGGGGGCGAATGGTTTGTCCGCCACGACGTGGACGCCGGCCGCGATGGCCTCCAACACCAGTTCGCGGCGCGTGTGCGGAGGCGTCGTGATGGTCACGGCGTCCACCCCGGCGTCGAGCATCTCAGCAAGGCTCCTGTACACGGGAAGCCCCGGGAAATCCGCGGCGACGTCGGCACGTTTCTCCGGCGTGCGCGCCACCACTCCGGCGAGTTCGACGCCGTCGGCCGCCTCTATGAAGGGGGCGTGGAAGTACCTGCCGCCGCCGGCTCCGTAGCCGACAAGTCCGATGCGCATGTGCGGTGGTCCTTTTGTCCGGGTTGTTTTGGGCTGGTCGGGCTGACAAGGGGCGCTCCGCCGTCGAAGTCGCCGGAACCGTGCCATATCGCCGGAAGTTTCCGGCGATCCCGCAGCGTTCCGGCGACTTCGTGGGTTGCCAGGCCGTCGGGGCGTCAGGCAGTCAGCTGGTGAGGTGCAGCGACGCCGAGAGCGCCGCGTCAGCGTCCCGCAGGACCTTGGCCGCCACCTGCAGGCCCTCGATCCGGCCGAGGGAGACGTCCTCGTGCTCGATGTTGACGAGCAAGTCCGGGTCCACCTCGTAGAGCGCCCGCAGGAACTCGGTCCAGTACGCCGTGTCGTGCCCGCGGCCCAAGGCCACGAAGTCCCAGGCGGAGTTCTTGGGCCACTCGTTGGCCCACTCGTCGCCGCCGAGGTTGGTGCGGTTTTCCTCCGGGGAGAGCCTGCGGAAGCTGTTGTCGAGGACACCGTAGAGCGCGGCGTTCGCGGTGTTGACCCGGACGTCCTTCGCGGCCGCCTGGAAGACCAGTGGGCCGAGTTCGCGGACCACAGCGACCGGATCCATCTGCTGCCAGAACAGGTGCGAGGCGTCCAGCTCGACGCCGACGTGGGTCGCGCCGGTGAGCTCGATGAGCTTGTGGACATCGGCGGTGTTGAACACGATGTTCTGCGGGTGCAGCTCGAGGGCAACCTTCACGCCGTGGTCGGCGGCGAGGCGGTCGGTTTCCTTCCAGAAGTCGGCCGCGACGCCCCACTGGTAGTCGAGCACGTCCAGGGCGGCCGAGTTCCAGGCGTTGACCACCCAGTTGACAGTGGTGGCCCCGGGTTCGCCGCCGGGCAGGCCGGACATGGTGACCACGCGGTCCTGTCCCAGCCGCTGCGCCAGCCGGATGGAGCGGCGGATGTCCTCGGCATGCTTCTCGCCGATTTCACGCTTGGGGTGCAGCGGGTTGCCGTTGCAGTTCAGGCCTGCGATCGCGACGCCGGTGCCCTCGAAAATCGCGAGGTAGTCATCGCGGGCCGCGTCGCTTTCCAGGATCTGGTCCATGGTGGGGACGTGGACGGCCGGCAGGAACCCGCCCGTGTTGATTTCGATGCCGGTCAGTCCGAGGCCGGCGATGACCTTGAGCGCCTCGGGAAGGGGCCGGTCGTGCAGGATTGCGTTGTAGACGCCGAGTTTCATAGCGTGATTTTCTTTCCGTTGTTGAGGGCGGATTCGGTGACCGCGCCGAGCAGTTCCATGTTGCGCACGCCCTCGTCGAAGGTGGCGCAGCGGGGCAGGGAGTCCGCCTCGCTGAGGCCGGCGACTTCCTCGAGGAAGGCCCGGGACTGGTACGCGAAGGCGTCGTTCTGGCCGAATCCGACGCTGGGCGCGTCCATGGCCAGGCCACCGGCGATATAGGGGTGCCCGGGGCCGAGGATGACCTGGCGGTAGCCGTTTTCGTTGGCCGGCCCGTCGTTGAGGAACAGTTCGATCTCCGCAGGGCGGCGCTGGTCGAACCGGGCGGCGCCGTTCTCGCAAAAGACCTCGAAGATGAGGCTGTTCGCGTGGCCGGCCGCGACCCGCGAGACCTCGAAGCCGCCGGCGCCGTTCTCGAATTCGGCGGAGAACACCGCGTAGTCGTCGTTGTCGACCGGCTCGAACGTGTCACTGACCGCGGCGTGGTCGTGGCCCATGACCGCGCCGAGCGGCAGCGGGCGCTTGTCGATCACGGTGCTGAGGCGGCCGCCGCTGATGGATTTGATGTCGCCGCAGAGGAACTCGGCGACGTACGTCAGGTGGCTGCCGACGTCGGCCAGTGCGCCGGAACCCGGGCCGCCTTTGTAGCGCCAGCTCATCGGCGCCGACGGGCTGAAACCGTAGTCGGTCCAGTAGCGGCCGCTGAAGTGCAGGACGTTGCCCAGGACCCCGGTGCGGATGAGGTCGCGGATGTAGGCGATGCCCGGCGTGCGGCGGAAGGTGAATCCGATGCGGGCAATCGAGCTGGCGTTGCGGGCCGCCTCGGCCATGGCGCGGGCGTCCTCAAGGGAGTCGCTCAGCGGCTTCTCGCACAGCACGTGCTTGCCGGCGGCCAGCAGGCCTTCCACGACTTCGCGGTGGAGGGAGTTCGCGATCACGACGCTCACGACGTCGATGTCATCGGCCTCGGCGATCGCCTGCCACGACGTGTCATTGCGTTCGTAGCCAAAACGCTTCGCGGCCAAGGAACCGAACTCGGCGTTGACGTCGCCGATCGAGACGAGCCGTATAGGAGGGAGGACCGGGCTGTAAAGCGCAGAGGCCGTCCGGTACGCGGCTGCGTGAGCCTTCCCTGCCATTCCGGCGCCAATTACGGCAACTCCCAAACTGTCAGCCATCGATTTCTCCTTTGAAATTCGGCCAGGCCGACGGCCCGACGCTAGAAAATTGGAGCGCTACAAAAACTGGCGCTGAACAAAAGCGTAGCTATGTGCATATGTCCTGTCAATGGTTGACCGGCTATCCTCGAATGAGACGTGAAAGGCTCTGCAGATGTCGTTGAATACCCCTCGAACCCGCCGCCCGACGATCTACGATGTCGCCAAGAGCGCCGGAGTTTCGCCGTCGCTGGTGTCGCTCGTGCTTCAAAACCCGTCGAAGGTCAGCGAGAAGCGCCGCGAGGCGGTCCGGGCGGCCATGTCGGAGCTGGGGTACCGGCCCAGCCGGGCGGCGACCACGCTCGCCAGCAGCCAGACGAAAAGCATCGGACTGATCATTGACGACTTCCGGAACCCCTGGTTCGTGGACCTCCTGCGGGGCATGGAATCTGCCCTCTCGCCCCACGGCTACCAGGTCACCCTCGCCGATTCCCGCCCGGGCGAGAACCGCATCACGGAGGCCGTGGACGGCCTGCTGTCCATGCATGTGGAGGGCCTGGTCATCGCCGCCGAGCCGAGTGAGTCCATGATGGCCGGGACCTGGGTTCCCGCCGTCGTCGCCGGCTGGCGGAACGGGGTTCCCGCCGGCGCCGGGCTCATCACGAACGACGACGACGGCGGCGGCCGGATGGCGGCGGAGCACCTGCTGGGGCTCGGCCACACGCGGATCGGACACCTCTCGGGCTCCGGCGGCGCCGCAGCCCACCGGAGGGAGGGTTTCCGCAGCGGCATCGTTGAGGCCGGCGCAGAGGTCCGGATCGCCGGTGAATCCCAGGGGACCTCGGAGGAGGATGGCTACGCCGCCGCCTGCTGGCTACTCGACCACCACCCCGACACGACCGCCCTGTTCACCGCCAACGACACCATGGCCCTGGGCGCACTCGCCGCGGCCAAGACCCGCGGCCTGTCCGTCCCGGCAGAGCTCTCCGTGATCGGCTACGACAACTCCCCGCTGGCCAAGTCGCGGTACCTGGACATGACCTCCGTGGACAACCGAAGCGACATTGTCGGGTCCGACGTCGCAAACGCCCTGCTGGCACGGATCCAGGACCCCACCCTCGAGCCTGAGCGCAAGCTGATCGCGCCGGATCTCATCGTCCGCGGCACCACGGCCCGCGTTTCCGGCTGACACAGCCTGGCCTCCCGCCGTCGCCTGCCAGCTGTCCTCCCGCCGTCGAATTCGCGGGAGACGCCCGAGCTCGCCGTAAATTTCCGGCGGCCGACGGCAGACTTCTAGGCCCCGTAGCTCGGTTCGCCCTTCTTGACCCAGCCGATGGCGAGCGCGGTCAGCGGCACGAAGGCGAACTCCACGAGGGTCTTGTAAAGGAAGCCCACGAGGACGTAGTTCACGAACATCGCGGCGTCGGTAATGCCGATCACGGACGCGGCGATACTGCAGAAGATCAGAGTGTCCACGAATTCGCCTGCCACGGAGGAGCCCATGATGCGTGCCCACAGGGACCTTTCCCCGGTCCGCGCCTTCATCTTCACGAGGATCCAGGAGTTGATGGTCTGGCCGGCAAGGAAGGCCAAAAGCGATGCCAGCACAATCTGCGGGACCGGTCCCAGGGCACCCTCCAGAGCTGCCTGCTTGGAGGAACCGTACTCGTCCCCGAACCCTGGAAGGGCGATGATGATCCAGTAGCAAAGGGACGCGAAGATGGACAGCGCAAAGCTGGTGACGATGGCCTTGCGCGCCACCTTGAAACCGTAGACCTCGCTGATGACATCGCCCAGGATGTACGCCAGCGGGAAGAGGAAGAAGCCGCCGTCCGTGATGACCGGGCCGATCGCCACGCCCTTGGACGCCCCGATGTTGGACAGGATCAGCACTACGGCCATGACGGCCAGCATGATGCCGAAATACGGGGAGCCGATCGAGGCGAACCTCGGCGCGGCTGACGCCGGGAAAGTCTTGGCGGAAGTCATGGGCATTCCATTCGTAGTGGTTCGCTCGGCGGCCCATGCCCGCAAGGGGAACACGCTGGGCGGCCGGCTTTATTAGCACTGGACGGCTCCGGTTGCACAAGCCGCCGGAACCGCCTCCATTCTCGCACCCGGCGGCGCGGGCAGTCTGGGCACGGCGGCGCGGGCACGGCCTGTAGCCGCGAGTTCGCCGGAAACGCCCGAGGTCGACCCGGCGCGCTCCCGGCGATTTCGATGCCGCCGGGCCACATGCCGGCGGCCCCCGCACTGCCTCTCCTCACGCGGCTTGCCCTCACCCTGTGAACGCTCCGGGCGTGGTGGCAGGATGGGGCCATGGACGAGACCCATGCCTGACACCGCGCTTTCGACGCGCGCCCTCGTCAAGCGCTACCGCGACGTCACCGCCGTCGACTCGCTCAACCTCGACGTCCGCCGCGGCGAAATCTACGGGTTCCTCGGCAGGAACGGGGCGGGTAAAACGACGACAATCCGCATGTTGCTCGGCCTGATCCGACCGACCAGTGGGGAGGTGAGCGTCCTCGGCCGGCGCATCATGCCTGGCGAGACGAGCGTGTTCGCGCGCGTCGGCTTCCTCGTCGAGACCGCGACCGCCTACCCCAACCTCACGGTGCGCGAGAACCTCGATATCCAGTGCCGCCTCACCGGCTCGCCGGCACGATCCGTTGCCGATTCGATCGCGCTGCTGCGCCTGAAGCCGTACGAAGACCGGCGCGCCGGGCAGCTCTCGCTCGGCAACAAGCAGCGCCTCGCCCTCGCCCGCGCTCTGCTGCACTCCCCCGAGCTGCTGGTGCTCGACGAGCCGGCCAACGGCCTCGATCCGGCCGGTATCGTCGAGATCCGTGAGCTGCTCCGCTCGCTCGCCGACGGGCGCGGCGTCACCGTCTTCATGTCCAGTCACATCCTCGCGGAGGTCGCTCACCTGGCCGACCGTATCGGCATCGTCCACGACGGCCGCCTCATCGAGGAGTCGTCGCGCGAAGAACTCGCCGCGAAGGCACGCGCCTTCGCGACCGACGCCTACACTCAGGAAGAGCGCGAGCAGTCGCTGCTCACACTGGATCTGGAGCGCTACTTCCTCGCGCGCACGGGCGACGGCCCAAAGAGTGGGGTTACCTGATGTTCGGACGGGTGCTCTCCACCGAGTTCATGAAGCTTCGCCGCGCCAAAGCGACGTGGGCCACGCTGGCGGTGCTGGCGCTAATGCCGCTCGGCATCGCGCTGTTCATGTGGATCGTGCGCGAACCGGGGCGGGCGGCCCAGCTGGGGCTTCTGGGCACCAAAGCGAGCCTCGCCGGGCTTGAGGCGACGTGGCCTGAATACTTCTACATGCTCACGCTGGTCTTCGGTGTCGGCGGGATGCTGCTGCTGGCATTCATCGTCGCCTACCTGTTTGGGCGGGAATACCGTGATGCCACCGCCAAGAACATGCTCGCGCTACCCGTGGCCCGTCACTGGTTCGCCGCGGCCAAGCTGGCTGTCGCGGCGGTGTGGTGGATGGCGCTCGTCGTCATTGTCCTCGTCGAGGCGATGGGGATCGGACTGGCGATGGGGTTGCCGGGGTTCTCGGCGCGGCTGGCCGGGACCGGAATCGCAAACGTGCTCCTAGCCGCGGCGATCTCGTTCCTGCTCGCGCCGGTGATCGCCTGGATCGCCGTCTGGAGCCGCGGCGAAGTGGCCCCCATCGCCTTCTCGCTCGTGATGTTGGCCCTAGGCAATCTGTTCGGCAAGACCGGCTGGGCGGAGTGGTTCCCCTACTCGATCGTCCCGCTGCTGATCGGCATGGTGGCCGACCCGGTCGGTTCGCTCCCAGCGGGCAGCTACGTGGTGCTCGCGGCGACATTCATAGCAGGCATCGCCGCCACAGTCCTGCAACTGCGGTTTGCAGACAACGCCCAGTAAGGCCTGGGGCCGGGCGGTCGCCGCCCAGAGCCGACACCCGACCGGCGCCAGCATCAACGACGACGGCGGGCCGCCAGCTCCCGGAACCTACGTTCCCTAGCCGCCGACCCGCCGTCGTTCTCCCCCGAAGCACTCTCAGTGTTGTGGCGCCTAGCGGCGCGAGGCGTCGATGAGGTCCTTGTTCTCGTCCGTTCCCGTGCCCTTGCCCTTGTCCGCGCCCGCGTCGACAGCCGCCGGCGCCCAGGCGTGGCCCTGCTCGTCGTCCAGGTGCGTGGACTTCTTGTTCTTCAGGGCGAAGATGTAGACCAGCAGGGAGATACCGATGGCCACGGTGACGTAGGTGAAGAACAGTTCTTCCTGGCCGGCCTTCTGCAATGCCGCCCCGATGAGCGGGACGGTGCCGCCGAAGAGCGAGTTGGCGATCGCGTAGCCCAGACCGACGCCGAGGGCACGGATGGACGCAGGGAACAGTTCGGCCTTCACGAGGGCGTTGATCGACGTGTAGCCGCCCACGATCAGCAGGCCGCCCATCATGAGCAGGAACGCGGTCATCGGATCCTTGGTGCCGGCGAGCGCGGACAAGAGCGGCCAGGTGAACAGGACGCCGGTGATGCCGAACCACAGCAGCAGCGGCTTGCGGCCCACCTTGTCCGAAATGATGCCGTACACCGGCTGGAGCAGCATGAAGATGAAAAGCGCCCAGAAGTTGATGACCGAGGTGTCCGTCTTGGCGATGCCGGACGTATCGTTCATGAACTTCAGGATGAAGTTGGTGTACGTGTAGAACGCCACCGTGCCGCCAAGGGTGATCCCGATGCAGATCATGAGCGGCTTCCAGTAGCTGATGAACAGCAGCTTCATGGTTCCGGGCTGCGCCTGGCCCGCCACTGAAGGGGCCTTTGCTGCCTCGATCTGTTCGGCCGAGACGGTCTCCTCCATGGAGCGCCGCAGCCACAGGACCACCAGGGCGGCCACGCCGCCGATCGCGAACGGGATGCGCCAGCCCCAGTCGGTCAGCTCGGCCTTGGGCATGGCGTTCTGCAGGACCACGAGGACCAGCAGGGCCAGCATCTGTCCGCCGATCAGCGTGACGTACTGGAAGCTGGAGAAGAAGCCGCGGCGCTTGGAGGTGGCAGCCTCGGACATGTACGTGGCGCTGGTGCCGTACTCACCGCCCACGGAGAAGCCCTGGATCACGCGGATCAGGACCAGCAGGATAAGGGCCCACAGGCCGATCACGTCCTGGGTGGGCAGCACGGCGATGGCGAAGGAGCCCGCGGACATCATGGTCACGCTCAGCGTCAGCGCGGCCTTGCGGCCCTTGCGGTCGGCGTACCGGCCGAAGAACCAGGCACCGATCGGGCGCATCAGGAACGAGGTCGAGAAGACGGCCATCGCCTCCAGACCTGCCTGGAGCTCGTCCGTGGAGTTGAAGAAGTGCGCCTGGAAGTAGGCCGCGAAGACGGTGTAGACGTAGAGGTCGTACCACTCGACAAGGTTGCCGGCCGAGCCCTTGAGGATGTTGCCGACGGCTTTCCGGGTCTGGGCCGCTTCGGACAGTGGGGTGCTCATCAATGAACCTTCCTGGATCCGGCGCCGCTAGTAAGCAACACCGTCCGCCACCCTAGTCCGCGTGATTCGGAACACTAAAGTTTTGTTCATACTGTTCATGGAATGCCTGTTCATGAGCACAATGCGGGTGGTTTTGGCGGGATGGCAGGATGGGACCATGACTTCTACCGCATTCGATTCCGCTGCCCTGGCAGTTGCCGATACCGCCGCCGACGCCTTCTCCTCCCCCGCCGTCGCGCTGACCATCGCAGGCTCCGAAGCGACCGGCGGCGCCGGCGCGCAGGCTGACCTGAAGACGTTCCAGGAACTCGGCGTCTTCGGGATCGCCAATCTGACCTGCATCGTGTCCTTCGACCCCAAGGACAACTGGAACCACCGCTTCGTCCCGGTGGACCAGCAGGTCATCGCGGACCAGCTGGAAGCGACGACGGCGGCCTACGGTGCCGCGTCCGGCGCACCGGCCGTGTTGGACACCGTCAAGATCGGCATGCTGGGCAGCCCGGCGACGATTTCGACCGTGGCCGCGGCGCTGGCCGGCGGGCAGTTCGCCAACGTGGTGCTGGATCCGGTGCTGATCTGCAAGGGCCAGGAACCGGGGCACGCCCTGGATACCGACCAGGCGCTCAAGTCCCACATCCTACCGCTGGCCACCTTCGTCACGCCGAACCACTTCGAGGCCGAGTCGCTCTCCGGGCTGGAAATCACCGACGTCGAGTCCCTCAAGGCCGCCGCGGTCCGCATCCATGAGCTCAGCGGCGCCGCGGTGCTCGCCAAGGGCGGCGTGCGGCTGGAAGGCCCCGACGCCGTCGACGTCTACTACGACGGCGAAACACTGGAAGTCCTGTCCGCCCCGAAGGTGGGCGAGGTGGCCGTGTCGGGCGCCGGGTGCTCGCTGGCCGCTGCCGTGACGGCCGAGCTCGCCAAGGGTGCGACGCCGCTGGCCGCCGCCCGCACGGCGAAGTTGTTTGTGACCGCCGGAATCCGGAACCGGGTGGCCTCGGGTGCCCCGTTCGATGCCTTGTGGCAGGGCGGGCCGCGCTAACTCGTTGCAGGGGATCGTCGGAGGGAACGGCAATGGCACAGCATTTTGAGTCCGTGGAGGAGTACATCGCCTCGTTTCCTGCCGAAGTGCAGGACGTGCTGCAGGAGATCCGGCGGCGCTGCCATGCCGCGGTACCAGGATCAGGAGAGATGATCAGTTACGGCATCCCGACGATCACGCTCGACGACAAATACGTGGTGTATTTCGCGGGCTGGGCGCACCACATCTCCGTCTACCCCGCGCCCGACGGCGACCACTCGTTGAGCGCGGAAATCGCGCCGTACCGCGCCGCGAAGGGCACGCTCAAGTTCCCGCTGCGCAAGCCTGTCCCGTACGAGCTGATCGGAAAAGTCGCCGCGGCCCTGGCCCGGGAACGCAGGGGTTCCTGACCTCAAGGTCGCCGGAGCGACACGCCAAGCCGCCGAGTTCGCCGGTGCCCCTCCAGTTCGCCGGAAGTTTACAGCGGACTGGAGAGCTTCCGGCGATTTGGATCCCGGTGGCTACCCGTCAGCGCGGGTCCGAAACCGTCCCCATGAAGAGCGGGAGCCCGGTCTCGGTGTGCACGATCTGGTAGTGGAACGGCCGGTCGAAGTCGATGGTCTGGTCCGGGAGGGGCTGCACACCGGTCACGGCACCGTTAATCTGCGTCACCGCCGCGGCCACCGTTCCCTTCTCCGCAACGGTGATGTTGGCGGCCTGCGCGGCCTGCGTGATGGTGAGCCTGCTCTGGATGGCGTCGAAGTCTTCGGTGGTGACCAAGGTCTTGGCCAGCCCCAGCGATTCGAATACCTTCCGAAGCTCGAAGCTGCTCTTGTGGTCCCACTTGGGCAGGGAGATCTGCACGGAGACTTCCGGGGCCGTGTCCAGGGCCGCCGCAATCTCCGCCAGCTTGGCGACTGTGAGGGTCTCCGGTCCTAAGCCGGGACCGGGCAGCACCAGCCGCATGGCAAAACCTTCTGCATACGGCAGCTCCACCGCCCGCCAGCCAGCACCCTCCGCATAGGCCAGCTCCAGCTCGTTGTGCATCGTTGGCACGCTGATTTCCTCGCCACCTGACTTGGTGAAGGGTCCGTCCGAGGTGTCGTTGGGGTCGAAAGGCGACTGCCATGCCGCGGCGAAGTACAGGGCGTTGAGCAGGCTGAAAGTGTTGTCGCGATCGTACTCCGCGGGTGCCTTCTTGATTCGGCCGCCCGTGTTCTTGTCTACCCAGGCATCCAGTGCAGGCTTGGTGGCGCCCTCATCCCGGAAGGCCACGGGGTACACCCCGGTGCCATAGTGCCTGGCGAGGGTTTCCAGGTAGTTCTTTCCGGTCGGTACATCCTTGTCCACAAAGAAGCCATTGGCCGCATGCATGACCGGCTTCCGGGGCGGGTCCTTTTCGTCCACCGTGCCGGGATCGCCGTCGTACGCCGCCAGCGACCCGAGCAGGGCGTTCATGGCCTCATCCCGGTTGGCGTCCGGGAGCCCAAGCACCTTGTCCATTTCGACGGCGGTGTCCCCGGAGGCCCCTGCCCTCAGCATTGCGAGGGCTATGAGCAGGCTGCCCGGGGACGACACCACGTTGCCTTCGGACCCTTCACCGCCGTCGGCCAGGAGGGCGGCTCCCAACGTCAGGGCGGATGCCCGGAATGCCTGAAGTTCGGCAGCGTACGCGGCGCGGTCCACCGCAACCCGCTCAACGCCGTCGGCCTTCAACAGCGCCGGCGGCGGGGGCGAACACGCTGTGAGCGCCACGATGGTCCCCGCCGCCACAATTCTTGCCATGCGGTGACTCTTCATGACCACTCCCCTCGCCTCATTGGTGCTCAGTTCGCCGGAATGTCTCCAGCTACTTGGATATTGGTTCAGCGCCGCGGGATGTTCCGCAGGTTACTCCGTGCCATGCTGACGGCCTCGCCGGCGCCCCGGTTGAGGACCACCTTGGACATGGCCGTGGCGAAGCCCAGGATCTGCGCGCCCTTGATCTTCGGCGGGAGGGACAGCGCCTTGGGATCCGTGATGAGCTCCACGAGCGACGGGCCGGGGTGGGCGAAAGCTTCCCGGTACGCGGCCTCGACGCGGGACGGGTCCGTGACCCGGACGGCGTGGAAACCCAGGGCCCGGGCCACGTCCGCATAGTTGGCGTCCGGGACGTCGACGCCGAAGTCGGGCAGCCCGTCCACCAGCATTTCGAGTTTCACCATGCCCAGGGTGGAGTTGTTGAAGACCACCACATTGACCGGCAGCCGGTGCGCGGCGACCGTGATGAGCTCGCCCAGGAGCATGGACAGGCCGCCGTCGCCCGAGACCGAGACCACCTGCCGGCCGGGGTAGGCCAGTTGGGCGCCAATCGCGTGCGGCAGCGCGTTGGCCATGGACCCGTGCAGGTAGGAGCCGATCAGCCGGCGGGTGCCCAGCGGGTTGATGTACCGGGCGGTCCAGACATTGCACATGCCGGTGTCAGCCGTGAAGATCGCGTCCGCCGCCGCCACCTGGTCCAGCAGCGAGGCCGCGTATTCCGGGTGGATCGGCTGTTTTGTCCCTACGTTCCGGGTGTACGCGCCCACGGCCTTGTTCATCAGCCGGTCGTGCTTCTTCAGCATGGAGTCGAGGAAACGCCGGCTCTTCTTGGCCTTGAGCAACGGCATGAGGGCAGCGAGCGTGGGGAGCACGTCGCCGTGCACGGCGACGTCGACGTCGGTCCGCCTCCCCAGTTTGTGCGCGGCCCGGTCCACCTGCGCTGTCCGGGTGCCGGGGAGGAACTGGTCGTAGGGGAAGTCGGTACCCAGCAGGATCAGCAGGTCCGCATCCTCGATGCCCTCGGCCGCGGCACCGTAGCCCAGAAGTCCCGTCATGCCGATGTCATACGCGTTGTCGTACTGCATGAAGTCCTTGCCGCGGAGGCTGTGGCCGATCGGCGCCGCAATCAGCCCGGCGAGCGCCACCACCTCGTCGTGCGCGCCCTCGACGCCGGCCCCGGCAAAGATCGCGACCTTTTCGGCGGCGTTGATGGCGTCGGCCAGTTCCTGAACGCTGGCGGGGTCCGGCGTCAGCGTCGCCGGCCGGAACGCGGCAGCGGCCGGGGTTGGAGCTGTCGCCTCCAGCCCGGCGATATCACCGGGCAGGGTCACGACCGCGACGCCCCGGAGCCCGACGGCGTGCTGGATGGCGCTGTGCATGACCCGCGGCGCCTGCTCCGCGGTACTAATGAGCTCGGAGTAGACCGAGCATTCATTGAAGAGCCGGTCCGGATGGGTTTCCTGGAAGAAACTGCTGCCGATCTGCTTGCTGGGAATGTGCGAGGCGATGGCCAGCACGGGCGCCCCGGAGCGGTTGGCGTCATACAGTCCGTTGATCAGGTGCAGGTTGCCGGGCCCGCAGGAGCCTGCGCACACCGCGAGCCGGCCGGTCAGCTGGGCTTCCGCCGCCGCGGCGAACGCAGCCGCCTCCTCATGCCGGACATGGATCCAGTCAATGCCGCCCTGCTGCGAGCCGCCGGTCTTGCGGACGGCGTCGACAATCGGGTTGAGACTGTCCCCCACGATCCCGTAGATCCGCTGCACACCGGCAGCCTGGAGTTGTTCGATGAGCTGGGTGGCAAGTTCCTTGGCCATGGGTGCACGCTCCCGCGAGGTGGATCGATGAGCTGACACAGGCCAATATAGTCCGCGCTGCTGACAGCCACCCCCAAGGGAGGCTCAGTTCCCCGAGTGCGCCTGCAGGAAGGTGTAGACCTCGGTCTCGTCCACGCCCGGGAAAGCACCAGGGGGCATCGCGGCCAGCAGGTGGGAGTGGGCCCGGGCCGAGGGCCACGCGTTGCCGGCCCATTCGGCGGTCAGCGACGCGGGCGGGCGGCGGCAGCAGCTTTCGTCCGGGCAGGTGGACTTGGACCGCTCCGTGGTGTCGCGGCCGCGGAACCACTTGACATGCGCATACGGGACACCCACGGACAGGGAGAATTCCCCGTTCGCGGAGCGTTCCGTCCGGGCCGTGCACCAGTAGGTCCCGGCCGGGGTATCGGTGTACTGGTTGTACGCGCTGAACTTGTCCGGGACGTCGAACACCACCCTGGAGGTCCAGTTCCGGCACGAGAACTGGCCCTCGATGGCGCCGGTGTGGTCCTGCGGGAACGTTACGCCGTCGTTCTCGTAGGCCTTGTAGATGATGCCGCTCTTGTGCGTCTTCTGGAAGTGGGTGCGGATGTCCAGGTGCTGGGTGGCCAGGTTGGTGAAGCGGTGCGCGGCGGTCTCGTAGGACACGGCAAAGGCGTCCCGGATGTCCTCGACCGCGATTTCCTTCGCCTGCTTGGCCCGCTGCAGGAACTCCACGGTGGCCTGCTCGGGCAGCAGGAGCGCGGCGGCGAAGTAGTTCGTGGCCACGCGCTGCATGAGGAAGTCGCCGTAGTTGTTGGGCGTCTGGTGGCCCAGGACGTAGTGGCCCAGCGCCTGCAGCAGCACCGAACGGGGGTCGTGATCGCTGCGGCCGTTCTGCGTGAGGTAAATTCGGCGGTTCTTAAGATCGGTCACCGAACGCGTGGAATGGGGCAGATCCCCCACGTGGTGGAGGCTGAACCCGAGGTGCCCGGCGATGTCCGCAATGACGTGGTGGGACAGCGGTCCGCTCGTGTGGCCCACCGAGGCCAGGACCTTCTGCGCCTCAGCCTCGTACTCGGGGAAGTAGTTGTTCCGCTCCCGCATCATCGCCCGCAGTTCACCGTTCGCGCGGCGGGCCTCCTCCGGCGTCGCCACCTGCTCGTTGAGGCGGCGTTCCAGCTCGTGCTGCAAGCCCACCATCGACTCCAGCACATCCATCGGAAGCCGCGAGCTGATGCGGATCTTCGGCAGGTTCAAGGACTCGTAGATGGGGCTGCGCTGGTACCGTTCCAGCTCGATCTCCAGGGCCGCGCGGCGGTTGGGCGGCTCCGCCCCGAGCAGTTCATCGATGCTCACCCCGAGCGCGGCCGCAAGCTGCTGGAGCAGGCCAAGCTTGGGCTCGCGCTTGCCGTTTTCAATCAGGCTCAGCTGGCTTGGGGCGGTCCCGACGGCGGCACTCAGGTCATCGAGCGTGAGCCCGGCGGCCTTGCGCAGATGGCGCACGCGGCGGCCCATGCTGATGACGTCCACCTCCGGCGCGGCGGGCGACGGCACGGACGAAGCTTGGCGGTTCCAGCTGGTTGAGTGCATTTCTTGAGAATATGCGAAGAAGTGCATTTCTTTCCAGTGCTGTGGTCTAGAAACCCCTTGGAAAGTGAAGAAAAGTAGATCTCACGGAAAGATTCACCATCCGGAACAACCAGCCAGGATCTGCAGAGACGCAGACTGGCCGGCCCCGGACCCACCAAGGAGACAAAGATGACTGCAGCATTTGAGCCCACCCAGCAGACGCCCGAGCAGCAGGCCGCCGCACTGGAGCTCGAGTGGGCCGCCAACCCCCGCTGGGAAGGTGTGACCCGTGACTACAAGGCAACGGACGTCGTCCGCCTCCGCGGCCGCGTCTCCGAGGAACACACACTGGCCCGCCGCGGCTCCGAAAAGCTGTGGAAGCAGCTCACGGAGGAGCACGGCACCGGCAAGTACACGAACGCCCTGGGCGCGCTGACCGGCAACCAGGCGGTCCAGCAGGTCAAGGCCGGGCTGCGCGCCATCTACCTCTCCGGCTGGCAGGTCGCCGCGGACGCCAACAACTCCGGCCACACCTACCCCGACCAGTCGCTCTACCCCGCCAACTCGGTCCCCACGGTGGTCCGGCGCATCAACAACGCGCTGCTCCGCGCCGACCAGATCGAGTTCTCCGAAGGCATCCAGACGGTCGAGGACTGGATGGTCCCGATCGTGGCCGACGCCGAGGCCGGCTTCGGCGGCCCGCTGAACGCCTACGAGCTCATGAAGTCCATGATCCAGGCCGGCGCCGCGGGCGTGCACTGGGAAGACCAGCTCGCCTCGGAGAAGAAGTGCGGCCACCTCGGCGGCAAGGTCCTGATCCCCACCCAGCAGCACGTCCGGACGCTGAACGCGGCCCGGCTCGCCGCCGACGTCGCCGGCACGCCGTCGGTCATCATCGCCCGCACCGACGCCGAGGCGGCCACCCTGATCACCTCCGACGTCGACGAGCGTGACAAGGAATTCGTTACCGGCGAGCGGACCCCGGAAGGCTTCTACAAGGTCCGCAACGGGATCGAACCCTGCATCGCCCGCGCCAAGGCCTATGCCCCGTACTCGGACCTCATCTGGATGGAGACCGGCACCCCGGACCTGGAGCTTGCCCGCAAGTTCGCCGAATCCGTCAAGGCCGAGTTCCCCGACCAGATGCTCTCCTACAACTGCTCCCCTTCGTTCAACTGGCGCAAGCACCTCGACGACGCCACGATCGCGAAGTTCCAGCGCGAACTCGGCGCCATGGGCTTCACCTTCCAGTTCATCACCCTGGCCGGCTTCCACGCCCTGAACTACTCGATGTTCGACCTCGCCCACGGCTACGCCCGGGAAGGCATGAGCGCCTACGTCGAGCTGCAGGAGAAGGAATTCGCCTCCGAGTCCCGCGGCTACACCGCCACCAAGCACCAGCGCGAAGTCGGCACGGGTTACTTCGACGACATCGCCACCGCGCTCAACCCGAACGCATCCACCCTGGCCCTCGTGGGATCCACCGAAGAAGGCCAGTTCCACTAATCCCCAGCCGCCCCCTCCGCTCGCAAGCTCGCGAGGGAACCCGACGGCAGTGGGCCCACTCCCGCCCAAGGTGAGCCGTTGATTCCGCTCACCCGAAGGCATGACGGCGGCAGGCACCCATGGTGCCGATGCCACCGGGGGCCGGGAAAGGTGATCCGGAAGCGTGCGTAAAAGGGGCCCTGTCCCCGCCCGGCCGAGCTCTGCGAGGCCCGCGGCGGGGACGGGGAGCACGCGGAGGATTGCCTTTTTCGGCCCCAAACCGCACCCCGCCGTCGAACTTTTGCTTCTCCAAGGAGAGATTGAGATGAACAGCTTCACTGACAACTTCACCATCAACGGGATCACGCTGACCGCGCAGCCGATTTGCCGGCAGAGCGAGGTTCTTACCCCGGACGCTTTGGCGTTTGTGGCCAAGCTGCACCGGGCCACGGCCGGGCGTCGGCAGGAGCTGCTGCAGGCCCGGCAGGAACGCCGCCAGCAGATCTCCAAAGGCCAGGACCCGCGGTTCCTGCGCGAGACCGAGGCCGTCCGGAACGACCCGAACTGGCGCGTCGCTCCCCCGGCCCCGGGACTGGAAGACCGCCGCGTGGAAATCACCGGGCCGGTCGATAAGAAGATGACCATCAACGCGCTGAACTCCGGCGCCAAGGTGTGGCTCGCGGACATGGAGGACTCCTCCACCCCGTCCTGGCGCAACGTGATCCAGGGCCAACTGAACCTCACGGATGCGCTGGAGCGCCGGATCGACTTCACTTCGCCCGAGGGCAAGGAGTACAAGCTGCGCCCGGCCGGGGAACTGACCACAGTTGTGGTCCGTCCCCGCGGCTGGCACCTGCCGGAAAAGCACATGCTCATCGACGGCACGCCGGTTGCCGGCGGGATCGTGGACTTCGGCCTGTACTTCTTCCACAACGCCCGGCGCCTGATCGCCCAGGGCAAGGGACCGTACTTCTACCTTCCGAAGATCGAGAACCACCTCGAAGCCCGGCTGTGGAACGACATCTTCATCCTGGCCCAGGACCTGCTGGGCATCCCGCAAGGGACCATCCGCGCCACCGTGCTGATCGAGACCATCACCGCGGCGTTCGAAATGGAGGAGATCCTCTACGAACTCCGCGACCACGCCGCGGGCCTGAACGCCGGCCGCTGGGACTACATCTTCTCCCTGATCAAGAACTTCCGCACCCGGGGCCCCCGCTTCGTGCTGCCGGACCGCAGCCAGGTCACCATGACCCAGCCGTTCATGCGGGCCTACACCGAACAGCTCGTGCGCGCCTGCCACAAGCGCGGCGCCATGGCGATCGGCGGCATGGCCGCGGCTGTCCCCAACCGCAAAGACCAGGAGGCCAACACGATCGCCTTCGAGAAGGTCCGCGCGGACAAGACCCGTGAGGCCGGAGACGGCTTCGACGGCTCGTGGGTGGCGCACCCGGACCTGGTGCCGGTCTGCCGCGAGGTGTTCGACGGCGTCCTCGGCGACCGCCCGAACCAGCTCGGGCGCCTCCGCGAAGACGTCACCCCGGACGACCGCGCCCTCCTGGACGTCTCCGCGACCACCGGAACCATCACCGAGCAGGGCATCCGGAACAACATTGAAGTGGGGATCCGTTACATCGAGTCATGGCTGCGCGGCAACGGCGCGGTGGCCATCCACAACCTGATGGAGGACGCCGCCACCGCGGAGATCTCCCGCTCGCAGCTGTGGCAGTGGATCTTCTCCCGGGCCATCACCGACCACGGCGAGGTCATCACCCGGGAATGGGTCGAGGACATGCTGGACGAGGAATTCGCCAAGCTGGAGCGCTTCGAGGGGGACCGTTTCGCCGACTCGCGGGACATCTTCGAGGAAGTCACCCTCAGCACCGAGTTCCCGGCCTTCCTGACGCTGCCGGCCTATGACCGCTTCCTGCATGAAGCGCGCGACGGCGCCGGCCCCAGCCGCGGGAAGGCAGCCTTGGTCCCGGCGTAGGACCCAAAGGCCCCGGGCGGCCGGGTCCGCAAAGAATTCCGTTTGCTGGGGTGCCCGCCCCTCGCAACAGGCAGCCCGAAATCCGGGTGGCAGCCCAGCAACGGAACACCTCTGCAGCTCGACAACGGCGTCGAGTTGTCAGCTAAGGCCCATGTTCCTCGCGGACATGGGCCTTAGCTCCTGTTGGGAGACCGCGCTAGCCCTCCTAAACGATGGCCGACATGTCGCCGACGCCAGGCGTGCCATCGGCGAGCGCGTAGCGCTGCAGCACCGCGCCCTTCGGTGAGGCGACCACGGGCTCGATGAGTGTGAGGTTCGTCGGAACCACCCCGTCGGCGAAGACCTTCTTTCCACCGCCGAGGAGGATCGGATAGACCCAGAGCGTGAGTCGATCGAAGAGCCGCTCGGCGAACAGGGTCTGCACGAAGTCGAGACTGCCGATGACGTGGATGTTCGCGTGCCGGTCGCGCAGTTCGCGCACGGCGGCGAGGACATCAGGACCGAGCAGTGTGGAGCCGGCCCACTCGAGGGTCGGCGTCTGGCGCGAGGCCACGTATTTCGGGAGACGGTTGAACAGCCTCGCAATGTCTCCCTCCGCGTGCGGCCAGTACGCGGCGAAAATGTCGTAGGTCCGGCGCCCAAGCAGCAGCGCGTCCATCCCCGCCATCCCGGAGTCGATCTGCTCGCCGACGACCTCGTCGAAGAGGGGCGCCTGCCAGCCACCAAACGCGAAACCGTCCTCAGCGTCCTCGTCCGGGCCGCCGGGCGCCTGCGCGACGCCGTCGAGTGTGGTGAACAGGTCGATATGGATGAGTCCCATGCCGTGCTCCTTCTCTGTCGCCCGTCGTCGCCCCGGCGACGGGATCACTTCGAGGCTGGCACACGAGCCCGCTGCAACGCAACGATTATCAACGGCTCGACACGAGCCCACTGCGCATCCGACAACACCTCAGCCGAGCCACACCATCAGCGCGCCACGAACACTGGGCGAAGGTCAGGCGACACGCGCTAGTGCGGTTTCGGCACTCGGCGCAGGGACAGTGCGGTGCCCAGGATGAACGCGCACACGGAACACAGGATCAGCAGCAGCGGTCCGGTCCAGGCGCCGGTGACCCCGTGGACGTAGCCCAGCAGGGTTGGCGCCACGGCCCCGAAGGAGTATCCCGTCCCCTGGACGACGGCGGACATCCGGGCCGCCGAGGCCTGGTCCCGGGCCAGCCGGATAATGGCCAGGAAGATCAGCGTGATGCCGCCGCCCTGGGCCACCCCTCCGAAGGAACACCACAGCCACCACAGCTCCGGAGCGAGCAACAGGCCCACCGGTACAGTGAGCCACAGCAGCCCAAGGGCGAGGCCCACCGCCGTCGTGCTGGCGAAACGGGCCGCCAGCGGCACGCCCAGTCCGCCCACAATGGCCAGGATCTGGAACAGCGAGGACCCTGCCCCGGCGGCCGCGGGGGCCATGCCGAGTTCGTCCGTCAGCAGGCTCGGCAGCCAGGCAGTCACGCCGTAGTAGGAGAACGCCTGCCCGGCGAACCCGAAGGTCAGTGCTGCCGTGATCCACCGGGACGTGAGCTTGCCGGATCGGCGCGGGTCCGTCGCGGGGACGGCGACAGGAATGAACGCCCGCCGGCCAACCGCGATCACCCAGACGGCGGCCGCCGCCACCGCGAAGAGGCCGCTCGCGGCAATCGCGGGCCGCCAGCCCAGGAGTTCAGCCAGCGGCGCCGACACCATGGAGGTCAGGAACGAGCCGATATTCAGCGCCGCGGTGTACGTGCCCATCGCCGCGCCCTGCCGGGCAGGGGTAAAGTCACGCCGGATGATCAGCGGGACCACGATGTTGCCGATCGTGATGGCAACGCCGAGGATCACGGTGCCCAGCATGACCAGGGCGCCCCCGCCGGCCGAGCGGACCACGACGCCGAAGAGCACGCCGAGCAGGGTCAGGGTGATGGCGAACTCGGGACCCAGCTTGCGCCCGGCCAGCGAGGCCAGCGGCGCGGCCAGGGCAAAGCACAGCACCGGGATCCCGGTCAGGAATCCCAATTCCACCGGGGTGAACCCGAGATCGTCCTCCAACTGGGCGATCACCGGGGCAACAGCCACCAACGGGCCGCGCATGTTCAGCGCGATGAGCCCGATCGCGAGCATGAGGAGCCAGCCGCGCGGCGCCCTGGTCCCGCTCACGGGGTGGGCCGCTGCCCGGCGGGCGGGCAGAAATATGCTTTCATCAGTCCCATTGCTATCACGGGCCCCCGCCGCGGCTGCGGTATGTGACGCTTCCGGAGGCACTGCTTCCGGGCGCACCGCTTCCCGGGACACCCCTAGCCCGTGGCCTGCAGGGTCGCCTCAATGATGGCGGGTGAGAGCACGTGCTGCGTGACCATCTGGCTGGCGCCGAGGATCGCGGCCTGGTCCCCGGCCCTGGACACACCGATCCGCAGGTGCGTCGTGGCCAGGGGCAGCGAGCGCCGGTAGACCACCTCGCGGACCCCCGCCATGAGGTGCTCGCCGGCTTGACCGAGGCTTCCGCCGATCACAATCACCGAGGGGTTCAGCAGGTTCACCACCGTGGAGAGGACGTCGCCGAGGTCCCTGCCGGCCTGCCGCAGCGCCTGGATGGCCTGCAGGTTCCCCTCCGCGACGAGCCGCAGCACATCGCCGCCGTCGTGCGCCGGCAGGCCCTGCTGCGTCAGCGCCTTGGCGACGGCGGGGCCGGAGGCCAGGGCTTCGAGGCACCCGTAGTTGCCGCAACGGCACAGCACGTCATCGCCGCGCGGAACCCGGACGTGCCCGAGGTCGCCGGCGGTTCCGTTGGCCCCGCGCTGAAGCTGGCCGCTGCTGATGATGCCCGCACCGATGCCGGTGGCCACCTTGATGAACAGGAAGTTTTCGTCCTCGGGCCAGTGCGCCGTGCGCTCCCCCAGCGCCATGATGTTCACGTCGTTGTCCACCAGGACCGGGACCGGAAGGGACCGCTGGACATGGCGGACGACGTCGAACCCGTCCCAGCCGGGCATGATTGGCGGCTTTACCGGCATGCCGGTGGCGTGTTCCACCGGCCCCGGGAGCCCGATCCCGGCGCCGGCCAGATCCGCAATGCCCCGGCCGGCCTCGCCGAGCAGCCGCAGCCCTTCCTCGATCACGCGGTCCAGGACAACCACCGGCCCCTCGGCGACATCCTGCGCCAGCCGGCGCTCCGCGAGCACTTTACCGCTGAGGTCCGTGACGGCAATGATCACGTGTGTGGCCCCGACATCCACCGCCAGCACGACGCGGGCGGCCGGGTTGAAGGCAAAGCGCGACGGCGGGCGGCCGCCGCTGGAGCTCGCCTCCCCGGCGGGGCCAACAAGCCCCGAGACCATCAGCGCGTCGATGCGGGAAGCGACGGTGGAGCGGGCCAGCCCGGTGGTCAGGGCCAGTTCTGCGCGGGTCCGGGCCTTGCCGTCACGCAGGAGCTGGAAGAGGTCGCCGGCGCGGGACAGGCTGCCGCCGGCCTCAGAGGCTGCGGACTCGGTACCGGTGGGCGTGCTCATGAGTAAGTGATAGCACGAAGATCTTCTGCATGTCACGCCGGAAAAGATTGACACGTAGTTTTCAACTTTTGCTTGACGCCCGTCAAAAGTATCTCTAGCTTTGGCTGTGAGCCAGATCACCGGCCCAAGCAGCCTCGCTGCCGGCGGACAGTGAAGGTACTACGAAGGGGTATGGAACTTGTCGAGCCAAGAGCACGCGGCACCGGCGCCGCTAGGTGTGGGGATCCTCGGGGCCGGACCCGTCACACAGGCGATCCACCTGCCGTCCCTCGCCAGGCTGCGGGACATCCTGGAAGTCCGCCACATCATGGACGTCGACCCGGCAGTAGCCGAGTCCGTGGCCGCACGGGTCGGGGCACGGTTCAGTACCAGCATGGAGGGGTTGCTGGCCGATCCCGCGGTTGAGATCGTCGCCATCTGCAGCCCGCACCAGTTCCACGCCGTCCAGGTGATCGCTGCCTGCCGCGCCGGCAAGAAAGCCGTCCTGTGCGAGAAGCCCTTCGCCATGAACGGCGCGGAAGCCGCGGCCATCGCCGCCGTGTCCGCCGAAACCGGAGTGCCGATCGTCGTCGGCGCCATGCATACCTTCGACCCGGGTTGGCTGGCCGCGGAGTCCGCCTGGGGCGGCCTGCCGGACCAGGTCCACACCGTCCGGTCCTCGATCGTCCTGCCGCCCAACCCCCGCTTCGAGGACTTTGCGACCGAGATCGTGGGCCGCACTCCCCCGCTGGCAGCCGCAACCGCTGCGTCGAGCGCTGACGCCGCCGACGCTGCCGCCGCCGTGAAAGCCAAACTGACCGGCGGCATTATGGGCCTGGCAATCCATGACCTTCCCCTGGTCCGCAGGTTTGCCCCGGACTTCCGGTCCGTCGAGGTCCTCCACGCCCAAACCATCCTGCCGTTCGGCTATGTCATCTCCCTCCGGGCGGGCAACGTGGGCATCGAACTGCGCGCCGCCATGAACGGAACCTGGGAGCCGTCCTGGACCTTCGAGGCCATCGGCGACGACGCGTCGCTGTCCATCGACTTCACCCCGTCCTACGTCCACGCGGGATCGGCGACCGCCCGGATCCGGACCGCTGCAGGCACCACCGTGCTCGGGCCTTTCGGCCACAACGGTTACGAGGGTGAATGGCGCAAACTCGCCGAACTCGCCCGCGGCACCGGAGTGGCCCCCCACCCGGAGACGCTCATCCACGATCTGGAATTCGCCCTCGCGATCGCCGACGCCGCCGCCGCCCGCGTCGATGCCGGCACCGCCGCCTTCGAGGGGGCCCGCGCATGACAACCCCACTTTTGGTCCAGGCCGGCCCGGACGCCGAACGGGCCGGCGCCGTCGGCGCCGTCGTCGCTTCCCTCCCAGTTTCCTTCGCCCCGGCAGGAAGCCAGCCCGACGTCGTCGCACTCGCCGGCACTCCCGGCTGGACCGCCCGGGCAACAGAGGCGGTCCGCGCGGGTGCCCGGGGCGTCGTCGTCGTTGATCCCGTGGCCGAAGACCCCGCGGCACTGGCCGCGGCAGCAGCCGAGGCGGGCACCGCGGTGGTTCTTGACCAGGCCTGGGCCGGAAACCCCGTCCTCGCGGAGTCCGCGGGCGCGGTCCGGAACGCCATCGCGGACGCACTGGCCGACGCTGTGCTGCTGGACTCCGTGGCGTGGGGTGCTCCCGGGACCGACCCGGAGATGCTGCTCACGCGGCATCTTGCAGCGGTACTGGCCTGCGGTGTCAAAATGTCCGGCCTGCGCGTCATCCAGCGCAACGCCAACGGCTACACCGTGATCGGCAGCCTCCCGGGCGGCGCACCGGCGGCCCTGCAGGGGATCACCACGTCCTCGGTCCCTGCCACGGCCACCGTTTCCGTCCTGACTTCCTCCGGACGGGCAGACATTACCTTGCCCGATGCCTCCGCAGGCTGGCCGGCGGAGGTCCGGTCGGTCACTGCCGCCGGGGCCACCACGTTCCCCACCCTCTACGAGTCGGCCCACCGGCACAGCTGGAGGCGGCTCCGCGCCGCCATCGACTCCGGCGTCCCGGAGGCCGATCTGGAACGGTTCGCCGTCCTGACCGCACTCGTCCGGCAGCTCCACGACTAAAACCGCACCAACTGCCCTAACTAACTGCACTAACTCACTGCACTGCCAGCAACATCT
This sequence comes from Arthrobacter sp. P1_C12_2, assembly GCF_056406415.1. NCBI lineage: Bacteria > Bacillati > Actinomycetota > Actinomycetes > Micrococcales > Micrococcaceae > Arthrobacter > Arthrobacter sp. P1_C12_2. Next base: position 33,991 of record NZ_JBFUAF010000019.1, read on the forward strand.
TCCGCATCAACTCACTGTCGAGAAGATCGGCCCGCGGCTCCGCCGGCCGATCATGAAAGGAAATCATCGTGACGATCAAGTCCTCTGTTACCTCCACCGCCTTCTCCCGCCGGGGATTCCTGGGCTTCGCCGCAGCCGCGGCCAGCGCACCGGTCCTGGCCGCGTGCGGCGGCGGCTCGGCGTCCCAGTCCGGGGGCGGCAGCGGCGTCATCAAGTTCTGGGATATGCCGTGGGCCACGCCGGCCTACAACGACGCCGCCAAGAAGATCGCAGAGGGCTACGCGCCGGCCTCGGGCAACCTCAAGGCCAGCTACCAGACCATCCAGTGGAACAACTTCTACCAGACGTTCTCCTCGGCCATCGCCTCCAAGACCGGACCCGCGGTGTCCACCGGCGGCGGCTTCCAGGCCTTCCAGTTCGCGCAGCAGGGCCAGATCGCCTACGCGGACAAGGTGGTGGAGGACCTAAAGACGAACGGCATGTATGACGACTTCCTGCCGGGCGTCCTGGAGCCGTTCAAGTCCGACAAGGGCTACGTGGCGGTGCCGTGGCAGCTGGACATGCGCGTGTTCTGGTACCGGAAGTCGCTGTTCGAGAAGGCCGGCGTGGCACTCCCCAGCGACTGGCCGACCCTGCTGGAGGCGGGCAAGGCACTGAAGAAGATCGGCGCCTTCGGTTTCACCACCGGGTCCGGTGCGGGCAACAACTACGGCAACCACTCCATGATCATGATGATGGTGAACAACGGTGGCGGCGTGTTCACGAAGGACGGCGAGCTGGACGTCATGAATGACCGCAACGTCGAGGCCATCGAGTTCATCTTGGAACTGGTCTCCAACGGCATCGTGGACCCCGCCGCGGTCAGCTACACCACCGACAACATGTCCGCACAGTGGAAGGACAAAAAGGCAGGTTTCGGCCTGTTCCAGGTCAACGTTCCGCAACGCGTCGGCGACACCTCGGGAGACCTTCTTGTCGCGGACCCCATCACCGGCCCCCACGGGGACAAAGCCACAATTGTCTTCCCCAACAACATCATGATGTACACGAACACGCCGTCGCAGGCATCGTCCGAGGCCTTCCTGATCTCCTACATGGGGCAGTTGAAGGAGCTGTGGCGCCAGAAGCTGATGTCTGCGCTGCCTGTCTTCAAATCGATCACCGAACTTCCCGAGTTTGCCAGCGACCCCAACAACGTCAAGATCGTCAAGGAATGGCAGCCCATCGCCAAGACCTTCGCGTCCCAGGGCAATACGCTCAACGCCAACCTTGCCGTGCTCGACGGCGGCCAGGCCCTCAACCAGTTCACCCAGACCATCCTCACGGGCAAGACTGACGCCAAGTCTGCGCTGCAGACGTTCCAGTCCGGACTGCAATCCGTCCTGAAGAAGTAAGCGCACCTTCCATGGCACTGACCACAGCCCAGACCGGCCTGAGCCGGGCCCACCGGGGCGTTGCCCCCGGCGGGCCCGGCAAGCCCGCCAAACCTGCCAACCGCAAGAGCAAGCTCAGCTCGCAGACCCGCAAGACGTTCTTCTGGCTCCTGCTGCCCTCCGTCGTCCTGCTCGTCCTGATCCATGGCTACCCCCTCGTCTACGCCGGGGTGCAGGCCACCCATGACGGCTCCCTGATCGAGACCGGCGACTTCGTCGGCCTAGACAACTTCGCCAATGTCCTGGCGTCCGAGGCCTTCTGGAAGGCGGCCCGCTTCACCCTGCTGTTCACGATCGTGGGTGTCTTCGGTTCGTGGCTGCTCGGGCTGGGCCTGGCCCTGCTGCTGCGCACCAAGATCCCGGCCGGCGGACTCTTCAAAGTTCTCCTGCTGCTGCCGTGGGTGGTCCCCATCGTGGTGTCCTCGACCGCCTGGAACTGGCTGGTGGGCACCCCGGACAGCCTCATCCCGAGCATGTTCCGGAACCTCGGATTGGGCACGCCGCTCTTCCTGGCGGACCCGACCCTCGCGGCCATCACCGTCATGGTGTTCAAGGTGTGGATCAGCTTCCCGTTCATGATGATGATGACCTCGGCGGCCCTGGCTTCCGTGGACACCACCGTCTATGAGGCCGCCAGCATGGACGGCGCGAGCCGCTGGCAGCAGTTCAGCCAGATCACGCTGCCGCTGATCGCCCGGTCCACCTACATCAGCTGGATCCTCATGACGATCTTCTGCGTGAACGACTTCCCCACCATCTACCTACTCACCGGCGGCGGACCCGTGGATGCCACCACTTCCCTCGTGGTGCTGGCCTACCGGACCGTCTTCCAGGACTTCCAGACCGGACCGGGCGTCGCGATCGCCTTCCTCATGACCATTACCCTCGTGGTGATCTCGGTCATCCTGTACCGCCAGATCCGAAAGTCGAGCGTCGAATAATGAGCGCAGTAGTCCACGCCCACCCCCAGTCCGGCCCGATCCTCGGAATCGCCGACGCCGGCAAGCCCAACCGTGCCCTGTCCGACGCGGGCCTGCGCGGCCGCTGGTGGCGGTTCGCCTTGATCCTGGCCATCACCGCCGTCGTGCTCGTGCCCATCATGGTCACCGTCGTTCTCGCCTTCACCCCCGGTCCCACCAGCACAGCCACGGGCTTCACGCTGGAGAACTTCGGCTCCGTCTTCTCGGAGACGCTCGCGTCGACCTGGCTGCAAAACAGCCTCATCACCACGCTCAGCACGGTGGTGGTCGCGGTGGCCGTCGCCGCACCGGCGGGGTACGTCCTCTCCCGCGGCCGCAGCAAGGCAGTCTCCGGCTACTCGCTGCTCCTGTTCGTCATGCAGTCGCTGCCCATCATCACCTCGGTGGTGCCGCTGTTCATCCTGTTCGCCGGGATGGGCCTCGTGGACAACCTGATGGGCCTGACAATCATCTACGTCGGCTCGACCATGACCGTGGCCACCTGGATGATGGCCGCCTACTTCGATTCCATCCCCATCAGCCTGGAAGAAGCATCTTGGATCGACGGCTGCTCTGTCTTTGGCAGCTTCACCAAAGTGGTGCTGCGCAACTCCCTCCCGGGTGTCCTCTCCACCGCCATCTTCGCCTTCCTGCTGGCCTGGAACGACTACCTGGTGGCCATCGTGTTCCTGCGCTCCACGGAAATCTTCACGCTGCCCATGGGCGTGCAGTCCTTTTTCCAGCAGAATCAGACGGACTGGACATCCGTCATGGCCTTGGCCGTGATCATGATGCTCCCGCCCATCATCGTCTTCGCCGCCCTCAACAAGTACTTCAGCGTTGGCGGCATCGGCGGCTCCCTCGCCGGCCGCTAGCCCTGTCCCCCACCTCGCCGGCCGCAAGGCTCGTCCCCCACACCTTCGAATCCGAACTCCCGCAAAGGAATCCCGTGTCTTATTCAATCCAGCTGTACACCCTCCGCAACGCCCTGCAGGAAGACCTGCCCGGCACCATCAAGAAGGTGGCCGAGCTCGGCTTCACCCAGGTTGAGCCGTACAACTTCGTGGCGACGGCCACTGAGCTCGGCACTGCCCTGAAGGAAAACGGCCTGACCGCCCCGTCCGGGCACGCCCCGCTGCTGAGCCAGGACCAGGATGAGATCTTCGCCGCGGCCAAGGGGCTGGGCATCAGCACGGTGATCGATCCCTATCTGCCGGCCGAGCACTGGCAGTCCGCCGAAGACATCCAGGCCACCGCAGCGAAGCTCAACGCCGCCGCCAAGAAGGGCGCCGGGTACGGCATCCGCGTGGGCTACCACAACCACGCCTGGGAGCTGGAGTCCAGCATCGAGGGCCAGACCGCCCTGGAGTACTTCGCCGGGCTCCTCGACCCGGAACTCGTCCTGGAAGTGGACACCTACTGGGCAGCCGTCGGCGGCCAGGACCCTGCCCAGCTGCTGCAGCGCCTCGGCGACCGGGTGAAGTTCATCCACATCAAGGACGGCCCCCTCACCACAGACACCAAGGCGCAGCAGCCGGCCGGCCAGGGCAAGATCGCCGTCTGGGATGTCATCAACGCGGCACAGTCCCTCGAAGTCGGCGTCGTGGAATTCGACGACTACTCCGGCGACATCTTCGACGGCATCGCCCAGAGCCTCGATTACCTGCAGAGCGGTTCTGCCGGCGCGCAGGGCGTGAACGCATGAGCGCCGCACCGAACCAGGCAACCGTGAACCGGGCCACCGGACGCGGCCCGGTGGGCGTCGCGGTCATTGGCGCCGGCAACATCAGCAAGCAATACCTGGACAACCTGACGGTCTTCCCCGACCTCAAGGTCCACGTCATCGCCGACCTCTTCGAGGACGCCGCCGCGGCGCGCGCCAAGGAGTACGGGATCGCCGAGTCCGGCGGCGTGGACGCCGCCCTGAACCACCCCGACGTCGAGATCATCGTGAACCTGACCATCCCGGCGGCACACGTCGAAGTCGCCACGGCCGCCGTCAATGCCGGCAAACACGTCTGGACGGAAAAGCCGTTCTCGCTGGACCGCGAATCCGGCCTCGGCCTGCTGAAAACGGCCGACGCCGCGGGGCTGCGGCTCGGCTGCGCCCCGGACACGATCCTGGGGGCCGGGCTGCAGACTGCGCGGCGGCTGATCGAACGTGGCGACATCGGCACGCCGCTGACGGCCATGACCACGTTCCAGACCCCCGGGCCGGAATCCTGGCACCCGAACCCGGCGTTCCTGTTCCAGTACGGCGCCGGCCCCCTGTTCGACATGGGTCCCTACTATCTCACCGCGCTGGTGCAGACGTTCGGCTCCGTGCGCCGCGTGGCCGCGACCGGGTCCAAGGCCAAACAGGTCCGGGTCATCGGCTCCGGGCCCAAGGCCGGCGAGGAATTCACGGTCGAGGTCCCCACCCACGTGTCCGCCATGGCCCAGTTCGAGTCCGGCGCGTCCTCCCACAGTGTCTTTTCGTTCGAGTCCCCGCGCCTTCGGATGGGTTTCGTGGAGATCACCGGGACCGAGGCAACCATCTCCCTGCCGGATCCGAACTACTTCGACGGGGACGTCAGGCTCTGGCGCGCCGGCGACGAGGAATGGACCGTCATCCCGGCCACCGGCCCCAGCCACGGCCGCGGCATGGGCGTGCTGGACATGGCTCGCTCCATCCGCGCCGGCGTCCCCCACCGCGCCACCGGCAACCTCGCCTACCACGTCCTGGACACCATGGTCTCGATCTCGGAATCGATCGACTCGGGCACCTTCATCGACGTGGAAAGCTCCGCCCCCGCCTCCGCAGCCCTCCCCGAGGACTGGGACCCCACCGCTTCCACACTCTAGGAACCAGCTATGAACTCCCAAGAAACCAGTCCCGGCCCTCCCCCATTGGGGGTGGCCATGATCGGGTACGCGTTCATGGGCAAAGCCCACTCGAACGCCTGGCGGAACGTGGCCAGCTACTTCGACGTCCCGGCCTTCGAACGGCGCGTCCTGGTCGGACGCGACCCGGAGGGGGTCGCCGAGGCGGCCGCCCGGTACGGCTGGGCCGAGTCCGCCACGGACTGGCGTGAGGTGATCGCCCGCGATGACGTCCAGATCGTCGACATCTGCGCGCCGGGGTTCATGCACGCCGAAATCGCCATCGCCGCGCTGGCCGCCGGCAAGCACGTCCTCGTCGAAAAGCCGCTGGCCAACACGCTGGCCGAGGCCGAGGCCATGGCGGCAGCGGCCCGGAGCGCCCAGGACAACGGGGTGCAGTCCATGATCGGCTTCAACTACCGCCGGGTCCCGGCCCTGGCGCTGGCCCGGGAGCTGATCGCGGAGGGCCGGCTCGGCACCGTCCGGCACGTCCGCGCGGCGTACCTGCAGGACTGGCTCGTGGACCCGGACTCGCCCATGACCTGGCGGCTGAACAGGGAAACCGCCGGGTCCGGGGCGCTGGGCGACATCGCCTCCCATGCCTTTGACCAGGTGCTGTTCCTCCTGGGCGAGCAGGTCACCGAAGTCGCCGGCCGGCTGCACACCTTCACGCCCACCCGGCCCGGCCCCAACGGTCCAGAACAGGTGACGGTCGACGACGCCGCCTGGGCCACGCTGACCCTCGCCTCCGGGGCCATCGCCTCGGTGGAAGTCTCCCGGGTAGCCACCGGGCAGAAGAACTCCCTCAAGCTGGAGATCTATGGCGACAAGGGAGCCCTGCTGTTCGACCTGGAGGACCTGAACGAGCTCGGCTTCCTGGACGCCAYGCTGCCCGCTCGCGAACAGGGCTTCCGCCGCATCCTCGTCAGCGAACCCGAGCACCCGTATCTTGAAGCATGGTGGCCGCAGGGCCACGTGATCGGCTGGGAACACACGTTCACGCACGAGATCCGCGATTTCCTCCTGGCGGTCGGCAACGGCACCCAGCCCTCGCCGTCGTTCGAGGACGGCTTGGCCGTCCAGCGGATCCTCACGGCCGTGGAAGAAAGCGCCGCGGCCAAAAGTTCGCTCATCCCGCTCACCCCGTCCGCCCGGACCCCCCAAACGATTACCGAAGGAGCCTGACATGCCCCGCCCGTACACCCTGTTCACCGGCCAGTGGGCCGATCTGCCCTTCGAGGAAGTCGCCCGCCTGGCCTCCGGCTGGGGCTACGACGGCCTGGAAATCGCCGTCTCCGGCGACCACCTCGACGCCTGGCGCTGGGACGAGCCCGGCTACGTCGTGTCCAAGCTCGCCGTGCTGGACAAGTACAACCTCAAGGTCTGGGCCATCTCCAACCACCTCAAAGGCCAGGCCGTGTGCGATGACCCGATCGACTTCCGGCACGAGGCCATCGTCGGGGCCAAGGTATGGGGCGACGGCGACCCCGAGGGCGTCCGCACCCGCGCCGCCGAGGAAATGAAACACACCGCCCGGCTCGCCAAAGCCCTCGGCGTGGACACCGTGGTCGGGTTCACAGGATCCTCCATCTGGCAGTACGTCGCGATGTTCCCGCCCGTGCCGGAGAAGGTSATCGAGGCCGGCTACCAGGACTTCGCCGACCGCTGGAACCCCATCCTGGACGTCTTCGACGAATGCGGGGTCCGYTTCGCCCACGAGGTCCACCCCTCCGAGATCGCCTACGACTACTGGACCACCGTCCGCACCCTAGAGGCGATCGGGCACCGGGAAGCGTTCGGCCTGAACTGGGACCCGTCCCATTTCATGTGGCAGGGCATCGACCCGGTCTCGTTCATCTGGGATTTCAAGGACCGGATCTACCACGTGGACTGCAAGGACACCAAGCTCCGGCCCACCGGCCGGAACACCGTGATGGGCTCGCACCTGCCCTGGGGCGACCCGCGCCGGGGCTGGGACTTCGTCTCCGCCGGCCGCGGGGACGTGCCGTGGGAATCGTCGTTCCGCGCCCTGACGGCGATCGGCTACGACGGCCCCATCTCCATCGAGTGGGAGGACGCCGGCATGGACCGGCTCCACGGCGCCCCCGAGGCCCTCGCCGCGCTCAAGAAGTTCGACTTTCCGCCGTCGAACACCTCCTTCGACGCCGCCTTCAAGCAGTAAGGGACTGGCCGAAAAGCGGCAATAGTGAACGCTCGCTTATTCCTTGACGGAACAGAACCGGTGCTGTAACAGTTAGCTCGTGGAGGGCGCATCGATGGAGAACCACAACGAAACTGATGCCGTGAATTCTTCCGAGGCGCTCCATTCCGGCTCTCCGGCACCACCGCCAATCCTGGAAGTCCGCGGACTGACCAAGAGTTTTTTCGGCGTACCCGTACTGGAAGATGCCCATCTCAGCCTTCACCGGGGCCAGGTGCACGGGCTCGTGGGAGAAAACGGCGCGGGTAAGTCCACCCTGATGAAGGTGCTGGCCGGGGTGTACCAGCCCGACGCCGGAACCGTACTCCTGGACGGCCAGGAAGTGACCTTCAGCCATCCCACGAAGGCACACGAAGCGGGGCTGTCATCGGTTTTCCAAGAGTTCAACCTCCTCCCCGACCGAACGGTGGCCGAGAACATCTACCTTGGCCGGGAGCCGCGCCGCGGACTACTCGTGAACAAGACCCTGATGAATTCGCAAACCGCGGAGTTGCTTGACTCTCTGGGGATCGCCGCCATCCGGCCCACCACTCAGGTGCGGAGCCTGACGGTGGCTGAGCAGCAGGTAGTGGAAATCGCGAAGGCGGTCAGCTACGACGCTCGGATCATCTCCATGGACGAACCCACTGCGGCCCTGGCCGGCGCCGAGGTCGAACTTCTCTACGAGATCGTGGCACGCCTCCGTGAACGTGGAACGGCCATCCTCTACGTCTCCCACCGTCTCCGCGAAGTGTTCGACCTCTGCGACGTCATCACCGTCCTGAAAGACGGCAAGGTGGTCAGCACCCTACCCGCCTCCGAACTCGACGACGCCCAGCTGGTCCGGCTGATGGTGGGCCGGCCCATCTCGGCGTTCTTCCCGGACAAGTTACCCCGGGAGGACCTGAAGCCAGACGGTCCCGAGGAGAAGCCGATCCTCGAGCTGCAAGGCGCCGGAAACGGCCAGCTGGACGGGATCAGCCTCAGTATCCAGCCCGGCGAGATTGTCGGCCTGGCAGGGCTTCAAGGGTCTGGCCGCACGGAATTGCTTCATGGCATCTTTGGCGCGGCACCCTTCACCCGCGGAACGATGAAAATGGCCGGCGGGAACCTGATGCCCAGATCGCCCCGCCAAGGCGTGCGGGCACGGATGGCCCTGATCACAGAGGACCGTAAGGCTGAGGGCCTGAGCCTGAACCAGTCCATCCTGGACAACGCACTCAGTGTGATCAGGTCGGTTTTCCCGCGCCGCACAGGAGCCGTCAAGACAGAAATTCCGGGCGTATTCTCCTCCCTCGAGGTTATCGCCCGGGACTTGGACCAGGAGGTGCAGTACCTGTCGGGCGGCAACCAGCAAAAAGTGGTCCTCGCCAAGTGGCTGGCTATCCGCCCCCGGCTCGTCCTGCTGGATGAACCAACCCGTGGCATTGACGTGGGAGCCAAGGTGGCGGTCTACCGGCTGATGCGCCAGCTCGCGGCGGAGGGCAAAGCGATTCTGATGGTGTCCAGCGAGCTTCCTGAAGTTATCGGCATGTCGGACCGGATCCTTGTCCTGCGTGATGGCCGGCTCGTCGGTGAACTGCCTGCCGGAACGTCAGAAGAAGCCGTCCTGCAGCTGGGAACCGGTGCCAGGACGGCACCCGAAGGAGAGGCATGAATCAGCGAGCGGGCTTCTTCCAGAGACTGTCCTCCACCCAGATCGTCTACCTCGTGGCGCTGGTGACACTCATCCTGGGTGCGTTGCTGGTGAACTCCATCGGGCGGAGTTTTTTCAGCCCAGGAAATATCTCGAGCATCCTCACCGGAACCAGCGTTCTGGGCTTCATCGCGATCGGCCAGACGCTGGTCATCCTCGCAGGCAGCCTGGATCTGTCAGTTCCCTACGTCACCAGCCTGGCCAGCCTCATCGCCGCCGGCGTGATGGCCAACAACCCAAACAACGTCCTGTCCGCAGTCCTGCTGACGCTGGGGACGGCAGCAGTCATCGGACTCGCAAACGGACTCATCGTGGCCCGCCTGAACGTGCACGGATTCATCGCCACGCTTGGCGTGGGCCTGATTATCAGCGGCTACCTCGCAACCAATTTCAAGGGCAGCTTCGGTGAGGCGCCGCTTGCATTCCGCCTGGTGGGGGCCACGGGGCTCGGCCCGGTTCCGATCTCCACGATCATCATGCTGGCCTGCGCTGGCTTGGCCGGGCTGCTCCTGCACCGCACCCGCGTTGGGCACCACCTGTACGCTGTCGGCGGCGACATTGCCGTCGCCCGGACGTCCGGGATCCGCGTCGACGTGCCGGTCATTACGGCGCACGTCATCTGTTCAGTACTGGCAGGGATGGCAGGGCTGCTCCTGGCCAGCAGGCTGGGCGTGGGCAGTCCCACTGTAGGTTCCCAGGGCGGCTACGATCTGCTTTCCATCGCCGCAGTTGTGCTCGGCGGCACGTTGCTCTCCGGGGGCAAGGGAACTATCACCGGCACCCTCGGCGGCGTGCTGATCTTTGCAATGCTGGACAACATCATGTCCGTCATGCAGGTCAACCCGTTCCTGAAGGATGTGGTCAGGGGCGTAGTCATCGTAGTCGCCGTCGCCGTCTATGCCCGTCGCCGGATCATCAGCAGACCGGAACGGTTCCCGGCGAAAGGTTCCGCGGAAACGCCCGCGGCCCAGCCTGTGCCCGTGGAGGGGGCATGAGTACGGCACTGAACTCCGAGCGCAGCGCGATTCTCAAGCAGAACCGTGCCAGCCGTTCCGAGCGGCTCCTGCGCGCCGTGCGCACCCCCGGCGGCGCCGTCTTCGTCCTGCTGATAGGCCTCCTGGCGGCCATCATCGTCTTAAACCCGTCCTTCGGGGAGCCGAGTTCCTTCATCCGGTTCGTCGGCAGGACTGCCCCCATTGCCATCGCCGCCATCGGCCAGTACTTCGTCATTGTCGGCGGGGAATTCGACCTGTCGATGGGATCGGTCGTGACGATGCAGGTCATCGTTGCCGGCAACCTGATACGGCAGGACGATTCCAAGGTGATCCCCGTGCTGGTCCTGATGCTGGTGCTGGGCGCCTTCATCGGACTGGTGAACGGATTGATCACAACCTTGCTAAAAGTCCCGAGTTTCATTGTCACGCTGGGCATGATGCTGGCGCTTCTCGGCCTGGTCCTCTACTGGACGGGCGGCGCGGCCCAGGGGAACCCTGCGGACAGCTTCCGGCAGATCGGGCGCGGCGGCATCCAGGACGTTCCGGTCCTGGACATCATTCCCTACCCGGTCATTATCCTGACAGCGGTGGCGGTCGCGGGGTTCGGCCTGATGCGCCGCCCCTACGGCCGCATGCTTATCGCGGTCGGGGACAATCCTTCGGCGGCCGCCCTCGCAGGCTCGCGCGTCTGGTGGGTGCGGACGCGGGCCTTCATGATGTCGTCGCTGTCGGCCACCGTGGCCGGCATCCTGCTCGTGGGTTACGCGGGCGTGCATCCGTCGGTGGGGCGGGGGTACGAGTTCACGGCGATTACCGCCGTCGTCCTCGGGGGCGTTGTGCTGGGCGGGGGGCGCGGCTGGGTCCTGTCCGCCGCCGCCGGGGCGTTCGCCCTCGAGTCGTTGTTCACCCTCTTGAACTTCATGGGTCTCCAGGCGACGTGGCGGGACACGGTCCAAGGAGCAATCATCATCATCGCCGTGGCCGCAGCATCCAGATCGTGGCAGCGCAAGCGCAAGGGAGCCAGTTCCGCTGCCCATGACGAACAGCACCAGTTGGCCGCAGCACCCACGCCCGCCGAGGGCACCGAACAAGGAGGAGAAAGAGTCTGATGCGCAATAACTCTGTCCGCGCGATCGCCCTTGCCGCAGCATTGCCGCTGGTGGCCCTGACCGCATGTACCACCGAACCATCCGTCACCCAAACGACAGGGACCGGCACCGGCTCTGCGGCGGCCTCCACTCCGGCAAGCAAAGACTGGTTTGACCAGGCTCTCTACGACACACAGAACCAGCAGCGCTCGGCAACCTTTGAAGGGAACCCGGAGCAGCCCTACCTGCAATACATCGCGGGCCCGATGACGGACACGTCCAAGTTCAAGGCCCCGGGAGCGCACAAGGTCTGCTTCGCCAACGCCTCCATCTCCAACCCCTGGCGCCAAACCGGCTGGATCACCATGAACCAGCAGCTCAAGGCACTCCAGGGCACCGGCGTCATTTCTGAAATGGAGACCCGGGACGCCAAGGACAATGACAACACCCAAATTGCGGACATCGACTATTTCATCGCCGAGGGCAAATGCGATGCGTTCGTCATTTCACCCAATTCCACGGCCGCCCTCACCCAGGCCGTCGAACGTGCCTGCCAGACAGGCAAGCCCGTGGTGGTGTTTGACCGCGGTGTGGAGACCGACTGCGCCACCACGTTCATCCACCCGATCGGCGGGTTCGCCTGGGGCATCGACACCGCCACTTTCCTGAGCGAAAGGCTTCAGTCCGGGGACAAGGTCGTTGCCCTTCGCATCCTCCCGGGCGTGGATGTCCTGGAGCACCGCTGGGCAGCGGCCAAGAAGATCTTCGAGGAAAAGGGAATCCAGGCCAAGGACTACTTCACCGGCGCCGACCCCACCAAGATCAAGAACATCATCTCCGATGAATTGGCCACAGGTGACGTCAAGGGCGTTTGGATGGACGCCGGAGACGGTGCGGTGGCTGCCCTCGAGGCCTTCGAGGATGCCGGCAAGAAGCTGCCCGTGATGACCGGCGAAGATGAGATGAGCTTCCTGACCAAGTGGAAGCAAACCGGGATCGACGCCATGGCCCCGGTCTATTCCAACTTCCAGTGGCGAACCCCGCTGCTGGCTTTGGAAAAGGTCTTTAAGGGCGAGCCGATTCCGGCCGAATGGGTTCTGCCGCAGAAGCCCATCCTCGCGGACGAACTGGACCAGTGGCTACAGCGTAACCAGGGCATGCCCAGCGGGCACTACGCCAAGTTCGGCGGCGAGGACCTGGCCGGCTACCCGGAGGTCTGGCAGAAACGGCAGATGCCCTGACGCGGCCCCAAGGACCCGCGGAGTTCCCCACGGGACCGCTGGCGCTGGAACCAGGCGGCAGGACAAACTGAGGAAAGGAGACACCTTGCAGCGTCTGACCGGAATCAGCACTTGGGTCTGGGAATCCCCCTTGACCGATTCCAACCTTCCCGGACTGTTGGCGAAAATCGCCGCCATGGGGTTTGACGCCGTCGAACTCCCGCTCGAAAACGAGGGCGACTTCACGTCGGCAACGGTGCTGGAATCCCTCGCCGGAAACGGGCTGAAACCGTTTCTGGTGGGGGCCATGGCACCGGGCCGGGACCTGGTAGCGGCGGATCCGGCCTCCGTGGAACAAACGCAGGCCTACCTGTCAGCCTGCATCACCATGGCCAGCAGCATCGGCTCGCCCACGGTCTGCGGACCCTTCTACGCCCAAACCGGCCGGGTCTGGCGGATGTCAAGGGAGCAGCGACGGGACGCCTACGCGGAGCTGCGCCGAAACCTCCAGCCGGTCGCGGCCCAGGCCCAGAAGGCGGGCGTGGTGCTTGGCATCGAACCGCTGAACAGGTATGAAACATCGCTGATTAACACGGTGGACCAGGCGCTTGAGGCGCTCGGGCCGCTGCTCGGGGACGGCGTCGGCCTCGCGCTGGACAGCTACCACCTTCACATCGAGGAGCGTTCGGTGGCCGCGGCGGTCCGGGCCGCCGGAGAACATCTGGTGCACGTGCAAGTCTGCGGCAACGACCGCGGCGCCCCTGGCGGGGACCAGACCGATTGGAAAGGCTTCCTGCAGGTCCTGAATGAAGTGGGCTACACGGGGCCCCTCAACATTGAAAGTTTCACGGTCGACAATGCCGCCATTGCCGTCGCGGCGTCGATCTGGCGACCGCTGGCTCCGAGCCAGGACGAGTTGGCTGAAAGTGGACTGGCTTTCCTGCGCAGCCTGTGAGTGCGCTGCAGGGCATGGCGACCACCACCCACTAGAGTCTTCTGGACAGCTAGCGCCGGCGGAGGCGCCGATTGACGGCGTTAGCCGGCGAAGAATTTCAGCGCTTGCCAGGAGTCCACTATGACGCACCAGATCCGGACAGCAACCGCTGACGACGCCGGGAGGCTGGCCGCGCTCGCGGCCGTCACCTTCCCGCTCGCGTGCCCGCCGGAATCCCGGCCCGAGGACATCGCGGCACACGTGGCCAATACCCTGAGCGAGACCAATTTCCGGGCCTATCTGGCCGATCCCGCGGTAACGGTGCTGGTAATCGACGCCGACGGCGACCTACGCGGCTACAGCCTGCTGGTGGCCCGCCCCACCCGGGACCCGGAGGTAGCCGCAGTCCTCAGCGAATTCCCGTGCACCGAGCTCAGCAAGTGCTACGTCCACCCGGACCACCATGGACTCGGCGCCTCGGCCGAACTGATGCACTCCAGCATCGGCGCGGCCGCGGCGGCCGGCGCCCGCGGGCTCTGGCTCGGCGTGAACAGCCAGAACGCCCGGGCCATCCGGTTCTACGAAAAGTCCGGCTTCCGCAAGGTCGGCACCAAGTCCTTCCAGCTGGGCACCACCGTGGAACACGACTTCGTGATGGAGCGCCCGGTCTCGCCGTGACGAACCCGACAGGCCGCGGGGGAATGGACCCGGCGCCGCCGCGGTTGATGCCGGCATGAAGATAGAGATCTGGTCCGACGTCGCCTGCCCCTGGTGCTACATCGGCAAACGCCGTTTCGAAACCGCCCTCGCGGCCTTCCCGCACCGCGAATCCGTGGAGGTGCAGTGGCGCAGCTACCAGCTGGACCCCACGCTCCCGGAGCACTACGACGGCACCGAACTGGACTACCTGAGCACGCGCAAGGGCATGGCTCCGGCGCAGGTATCCCAGATGTTCGAGCACGTCGCGGCCCAGGCCAAGGGCGAGGGGCTGAATTACAGTTTCGACGCCGTCGTGGTGGCCAACAGCTTCACCGCCCACCGGCTGATCCACCTCGCTGCCGCCCACGGCAAGCAGGACGCCGCCAAGGAACGCCTGCTCAGCGACCACTTCGAGCACGGCAAAGACATCGGCAGCCAGGAGTACCTGACCGCCCTGGGCCTTGACCTCGGACTCGACGCCGGCGATCTGGCGGAACTGTTCAGCACGGACGCCTACGCCGACGCTGTCCGCAACGACTTTGCGGAGGCGCGCGCCCTGGGCATTAGCGGCGTCCCGTTCTTCGTGATTGACCGGAAGTTCGGGCTATCCGGCGCCCAGCCCGCGGAAACCTTCAGCGCGGCCCTCGAGCAGGCGTGGCAGGAAAGCCACCCGCTGGTCATGGTGGGCGCCGCCGGGGACCCCGCCGGGGAGAGTGCCGCGGCCGGAACTGCCGCGGATAGTGCTGCGGCTGCGTGCGGCCCCGACGGTTGCGCCGTCTGAGTCCGCCCTAGCCATCCACCTGGCCGGTTCGCCGGTTCGCCGCGGCGGCCTTTCCACCCGGCCAGGCGGAGGGCGGATCCCCGGCCTAGAGTGGAGCATGGACACTTCGGCCGGCCCGGGCGGACGCCGGACCTCCCTGTTTACCGACCACTATGAGCTGACGATGTTCCAGGCGGCTCTGCACTCCGGGGCGGCACACCGCCGGTCCGTCTTCCAGGCCTTTGCCCGGGGGCTGCCGGCCGGGCGACGGTACGGCATCGTGGCCGGCACCGGCCGGCTCCTGGAGGGCATCGCGGACTTCCGCTTCGACCAGGACGACCTCGATTTTCTGGCCGGCACCGGCGTGGTCCATCAGGACACGCTGGACCATCTGGCCGCCTTCCGGTTCTCCGGCGACATCTGGGGCTACCCGGAGGGTGAAGCGTATTTCCCGCACTCCCCCGTCCTGATCGTCGAATCGACGTTCGCCGAGGCCTGCGTCCTGGAGACGTACGTTCTGTCGGTGCTGAATCATGACAGCGCCATCGCGTCGGCAGCGTCCCGGATGATCAGTGCCGCCGGCGGCAGACCCTGCATTGAGATGGGATCCCGCCGCACGCACGAGGAAGCGGCAGCCGCAGCGGCCCGCGCGGCCGTGATCGCCGGCTTTTCCGGCACGTCCAACCTGGCCGCCGGACGGCGTTACGGCCTCCGGACCATCGGCACCGCGGCGCACTCCTTCACCCTGGTCCACGACTCCGAGCGCGACGCCTTCGCCGCGCAGCTGGCCTCGCTCGGGCCCGGCACCACGCTGCTCGTGGACACGTACGACGTCGAAGCGGCCGTCCGCACCGCCGTCGGCCTCGCCGGAGACAGGCTCGGGGCTATCCGGCTGGACTCCGGAGACCTCGTGGCCCAGGCGCGCTGGGTCCGCCAACTCCTGGACAGCCTCGGCAATACCCACACCAGGATCGTGGTTACCTCGGACCTGGACGAATTCTCCGTCGCCGCGCTCCGGTCTGCGCCGGCCGATTCTTATGGCATCGGCACGTCGCTGGTGACCGGATCCGGGGCGCCCACAGCCGGCATGGTCTACAAGCTGGTGAGCCGGGCCGGCGACTCCGGTGAGCTGACTGCCGTGGCGAAGACCTCGAAGGACAAGATCAACATGGGCGGGCGCAAGTTCGCCATGCGCCGCTTCGATGACCGCGGCACCGCCACCCATGAGGTCCTCGGCGTGGGCCACCCGCCGGCCGCCGGCCAGAACGGGCGCCCCCTCCTGCAGCAATTCATGAAAGACGGCGAAATCCTGCCCGGCTGGACCGGCCCGGACGCGGTGGGGCGGGCGCGGGACCGGCACACGGCCTCCATGGCGGAGCTGCCCCGGGTGGTGGACAGGCTGCAGCCCGGCGAGCCGGCCATCCCCACGATCTATGAATAGGCTCGCTTGGGCGACGCAAACCCGAACCGCAGACGCGGGAGGCGGTCAAGCTGATGATCGCGTCGGTGGTCGCCGCCATCGAGAGGTTGTCACACCCGGCGATGCGGCCGCCGCCGGGGCAATGTCACACCCGGCGATGCCGCCGCCGCCGGGGCAAAGTCACTCCCGCGGGTCAGCAGCCACGCGTGGGCGGCCTGCGCGGGGGTCGCGTCGATCTCGGCGCTCATGGCCGGTCTCGCGAGTCGCCTTCGGGTGGCGGGGTCGTTGCGGTGTGAGCGTTGGCGGGAGCCGGTTCGGCCGGGCGCTTTCCGGATGTACTCCAGCTGGTGAGGAAGTCGAGTTGTTCCTGGGCGTGGCTTCCGGGTTCCGCGGTGTACGCGATGAGGGTCAGGCCTTCTCCAGGGAGTTCGAGCGCGTCGCCTGTGAGTTCGATGTCGCCGACGAGCGGGTTGTGCAGTGTCTTGGTGGCTGAGCGGTGGAAGCGGACGTGGTGCCGTGCCCAGCGTGTCGAGAATTCGACGCTTCCCGTGGCGAGGTCGCCGATGAGGCTGTTCAGTGCCCTGTCGTGCGGGTTGCGTCCCGCTTCGGTGCGGAGCGCGGCGGCGAGGTCGTCTGCGATCGTGTCCCATTCGAGAAAGAAGTCCCGGGAGCGTGGGTCGAGGAACATGAACCGCGCGAGGTTGAGCGGCAGGGTGTCGGGGCTGAGAATGTCCGCGTAGAGGGTGAAGCAGAGGCTGTTGGCGGACACGATGTCCATGCGTGAATTGCGGACGTAGGCGGGCGTGCCGGTCATCCCGGCCAGGATCCGTTGAACGCTGGGGCGCACTTCTGCCCGTACCCGTCGCGTACCTGAGGCGCGCGACGGCGCGGCGGCCTTGGCGAGGTCGAGCAGGTGGGCCCGTTCAGCTTCATCGAGTTTGAGGGCTGCGGCGAGGGATTCGAGGACGCTCTCGGAGACTCCCCGGAGGTTCCCCCGTTCGAGCCGGGCATAGTATTCGGTGCTGACGCCGGTAAGCATGGCCACTTCCTCGCGTTTGAGGCCGGTTACCCTCCTCGTCCCGCCGTAGGCGGGAAGCCCGGCCTGGGCGGGAGTGATACGCGACCGCCGGCTCATGAGGAACTCGCGGACGTCTTTGTTGTTGTCCATGGCTCAAGGCTACGTGGGGCCAAGTCTGCCTAACAGGAACTGCCAGTACACCGCACAGCAGGCACTCCCGCGCATGGGAATTCGCTGGTTTTCTTGAATGAGTCCAGATTCCCCATCCTGCAAGGACATCATGTCTGTATCCACGCTCAGCCCTTCGAAAACAGTGGCCCGGCCGCGCGCTTCGCTGGCGGTAGCCATGCTCGGGTTCTTCGTTGTTGCCCTGGATGCCCAGATCGTCAACGTCGCGCTACCCGAGATCCGGAATGACCTCGGGGGTGGCTTGTCCGGCCTGCAGTGGATAGTGACCGGCTACACCCTGATGTTTTCCGCCTTACAGCTCTTCTCGGGGACCTTCTCAGACCGTGTAGGGGCCCGTCGCGCCTATGGCCTCGGCATGATCCTGTTCACCGTTGCGTCTCTGGCGTGCGGGTTCAGCCCGAGTCTGCCGGCGCTCATCGCGGGCCGCATCCTGCAGGGCATCGGCGCGGCGATGATCACTCCCAGCTCTCTGGCGCTCATCCGGGAGGCATACCATGACGCGGTGCAGCGCGGCCGGGCCATCGTGTACTGGGGCTTGGGCGGCTCCGTCGCCGCGGCGGCAGGTCCGGTGCTCGGGGGCGTCCTCACCCACGTCGACTGGCGGCTGATCTTCTTCGCCAACCTACCGGTCGGTGCGGCAGCACTCATGGTGCTCTCCCGCGTCGCCCCGTCGCCACGGCGGCCGATGCCCTTTGACTGGCTCGGGCAGATCACCGCCGTGCTGGCCTTGGCCAGCCTGACTTACGGCATCATCGAAGGCGCGGAGGTCGGCTATTGGAGCCCCGAAATCCTCACCCTGTTCGCTGTGTGCGCGGCGTCGGCGGCCATCTTCGTGCTGGCGCAGGCCCGGGGACGGCATCCCATGGTCCCGCTTGACCTGTTCCGGTCGCGTACGGTCTCCACTGCCCTGGCCATAGCCGTTGTCACGATGGCGGCCTTTTACGGCGTCGTCTTCCTCCAGAGCCTGTACTTTCAGCAGCAACGCGGCGCCACCGCGCTGGAGACTGGACTGCTGTTCCTGCCGATGACCGGCCTCGTTGCCCTCCTCAACCCCCTCGCGGCCCGGCTGATGGTCCGCTTCGGGAACGTGGCCATGATCGCCGCGGGCCAACTGCTCATGGCCCTGGGCCTGGCCGGCCTGTGGCGGCTCCCCGCCGACGCGCCGGTCGTACTCGTGGCGCTGGTCATGGTGCCCGTCGGTGTCGGCGGATCCTTCACCGTCCCCCCGATCATCGCCCTCGTCATGGACAACGTGCCCGCCCATCGCGCAGGCACGGTCAGCGGCGTGGTCAACACCGCACGGCAGGTGGGCGGGTCCTTCGGCGTCGCGATATTCGGTGCCGCCCTCGCAAGTGGAGGGTTCATGGACGGGCTGCGCACCAGCCTCGGTTGGACCGCCGTCGTCCTCGTCATTCTCCTCATAGCCTCCCTGAGGCTGCGCCACGGACAAGGGAGAACCGCATGAAACTCATCAACCCCGTCCCAACGGTGAAAGCACCCCAGGAAAGATTCACCGGCGACGCCTACCTCAGCCCGCTCCACACCGGCGAGGCACCCTCGCAACTGACGGCCGCCCTGGTGCACTTCACGCCCGGTGCCCGCACCAACTGGCATTCCCACCCCCTCGGACAGACCCTGCACTGCACCGAGGGCGCCGGACTCGTGGTGACGCGGGACGGCACCGTGATCGTCATGCGCCCCGGAGATACAGTCCATACCCCGCCAGGTGAAGAACACTGGCACGGAGCGACATCGGAGAGCATGATGTGCCATCTGGCCATGGTCGAACGCCTCAACGGGGAAAGCGCCACCTGGCTTGAACCCGTCCATGACGCCGACTACCAAACCGCACATAGCCGTCAAACCAACTGATAACCACACCAACGCAAAAGGAAAAACCATGCACAACGTGACCCTTAACAACGGCGTCCAGATGCCGATCCTCGGCTTCGGCGTCTTCCAGATCCCGGACGATGAAACCCAAGCCGCGGTCGAAGCCGCAATCGCAGCCGGCTACCGTCACCTGGATACGGCAGCGTCCTACGGCAACGAAGAGGCCGTAGGCGCCGCAATCAAAGCAAGTGGCGTGGCCCGCAAGGACCTCTTCGTCACCACCAAGCTCTGGATCCAGCACGCCCCCACCGGCAACGTCCAGGACGACAGCAAGCGCGCCTTCGAGAATTCCCTGACCCGCCTCGGCCTGGACTACCTGGACCTGTTCCTGATCCACCAGCCTCTCGGTGACTACTACAGCGAATGGCGGGCCATGCAGGAAATCAACAAAGAAGGCCGCGCCCGCGCCATCGGCGTCTCAAACTTCCACCCGGACCGACTCGTGGACCTCATCGACCACAACGAGATCACCCCCGCCGTGAACCAGATTGAAACGCACCCCTTCCACCAGCGGGCAGCGGACCAGGCACTCATGATCGAACGAGGCGTGCAGATCGAATCGTGGGGCCCCTTCGCCGAAGGCAAGAACGGCCTCTTCACGAACGAGACCCTCGCCGCGATCGGGGAATCCCACGGCAAATCCGTCGCCCAGGTCGTGTTGCGCTGGCTCATCCAGCGCAACGTCGTGGTGATCCCCAAGTCCGTACGACCCGAGCGCATGGCGCAGAACCTCGATGTCTTCGACTTCACCCTGACAGAAGAACAAATGGGCGCCATCGCGGGCTTGGATACCGGCGACAGCCAGTTCTTCGACCACCGCGACCCGGCCATGGTGGGCTGGCTGGGCGGACGCCGGTACAGCTGATCCGTCCAGCCATGAACACGTCACGGGACGCTGGCCGGCGCTCAGTGCTTCGCTTCGGAGTCGGAGCGCTGGCTGGCGTGCTGGTGGGCGCAGCGACAACCGGCTGCACCCCAGGAGTAAGCACCATGCCTTCACAAGAACCGTCTTCGCAGAACCCACCATCCCGCCAAAGCCGTGGCCGGGTGCTGCTGGCCTACTTCTCCCGCGCCGGCGAGAACTATTACTACGGAGGCCGGACGGACCTGACAGTGGGCAACACTGAAGTCCTTGCCGGCATGATCAAGGACCGCTTCAACTGCGAGGTTCACCGCATCGAGGCCGCTGACCCTTATCCCGATAGCTACGATGCCACTGTCGCCCGCAACGTCCGCGAGCAAAACGGCAACGCCCGTCCGGCCATCGCCAACCCCCTGCCGGCCATCGACCAGTACGACACCGTTCTGCTGGCCAGCGGCATCTGGAACGTCCGCGCACCCATGATCATGACCACGTTTGCCGAGAGCTATGACTTCACCGGCAAAACGATTCACCCAATCACCACCCACGCCATGAGCGGGCTCGGCAACACCGAACGCGACTACGCCAAATCCTGTCCAGACGCGGTCATCGGCCAAGGACTGGGGGTGAAAGGCGAGGAAGTCAGGGACGCCGGTCCGAGCATCGACTCTTGGCTACAACGCACCGGACTCCTCGAAAACTAGCACCCAGACAATCCCCGCTTATGCCCAACCAACCAATCGGAAGGACCAGCCATGAACGAACCAACCCAAACCCGCGCCCAGCAACTCATCGGTGACTTCGCCCCCAAACTCGTCGACCTCACCGATAACGTACTCTTCGGAGACGTGTGGGAGCGTGCCGAACTGTCCCCGCGCGACCGCAGCCTGGTCACCGTTGCCAGTTTGGTCACCAGCGGCAGCACCGAACAGCTCCGTGGACATCTCATTCGGGCCAAGGACAATGGCCTGACAGAAACGGAACTCAAAGAAGCCATCATCCATCTGGCCTTCTACGCAGGATGGCCCAAAGCTATGTCCGCCATCACGGTAGCCAAGGAAATCTTCACCCCCTGAAGCCGGACAAGGCGCGGGACAGACGACAAAGTAGTTCGGTTCTGGACCCCGCCGTTGCCTGCAGACCGGTATCGGACCATAGTTGACCGTCAGCCCCCGGCGGGGCGGGGTGCTACTGACGAGTGGGACCGTCTTAGAAAACAACAGCTTTCCGAGACATTGATCCCGTATCGGAGAAGGTCGACGGGATCGACATCGGGACGGGCGTCTCCTTGTCTTGGAAAGTTGTCTCACCGTGAATTGTCTTAGACGAGTGCGGGTGAGCCTGGCAGGGATTGCCAACGCGCTTTTCTTCGCGGCAACACTCGCCGCGCGCAGTGAATACGCACCCATCGAGGCTCGCGGCCAAGTCTTCATCTGGGAAGGCGCACTCAAGATCGCTGCGGGATCGGCCGGAACAGCCGTCGCGGGTGCAACCATCTCACCAACGCTCTGGGCCCCGCTTGTGCTGGCGACAGCCCTCACGGCAGCAGCTGCCACGTCCAGCATCATCGAGCGATCCCGTCCACGCTGGTCCAAGCGCTAACCGGCCCGATTTCAACAACACCCCCGCCCCGACATACCCGCAGCCCGACGGGGGTCTGCACCAGGACCACCCCAAAAGCGCCGCCAAAACCACGCCAAATAGCTCTGCAAGTCACACTCTTAGGCGAACTGACGCACCTGCTTCCACCCGGGGTCAGCATCGTGTCGGGTGGCCGCGCCGACCAAACGCGCGGCGGTCTCGATCGCGTCGCGCCCGTTTTGGTCTTCTGAATCTGAGTAGTAGTGCAGCAGTCTCGTGCCAGCTGCTGTCTCGTGGGCAACCAAGATCCCTCGGATTCCGAGCGCCGCCGAGATGTCATCCTCGATTCCGCGGAGCAAATCAACCGAGGTCACTGTGGGCAGGCCGTCGTCCCGCTTGTCCTTATAAGCGATCCGTACCTCCGTGTGGAGGTCGAAGATCGGGTGGTCGATCCAGCGCAGCGGTCGACGGGCGGTTACAACGATCCTCTCGCCACGGCGAGTCGCTCCCTCCATCAGGACCCATTTCTCAGGCTGGGCCTGAGCGGCCATTGCATTCACCGCAGCCGCGAGATCTGACGCGGTAGTCATTGCCGTCTCGCCGATGTCGGTTGTGCTGACGGCACCGACCCATCGTTCGACCCCGTCCTCACCCAGGACCCAGTCGAGCAGCAGGAACGACACCCGGAGGGGTCCTTTGTCGGGCATTTGAGCAAAGAGCGGGTGATGAACCGCGACGTCGAGGCGTTCTCTTGCGGAATCCTCCGTGATGCGGAAGCGGGCGTCGCCCAGATGGAGACGGTGGCCGTCGATCTCGATTTCTTTGCCGGCCACACCGGAGATCGGCTGCCGGGCGGCGGCGAACTCCCACGCATCGTCCGCGGGAGGGGCCGCCCGGAGCCATTGTTCCGCGATCCGCCGCAGGGCGGCATCGCCCTCGGAGCTGACAGCGAGAAGACTGCGGGCCGTGCCCCCGGGCCCCGTATCCCAGGCCAGGCCGGGGTGGATGGCCGCGAGTTGGACACTCATCACATCTGGAAGATCGCCCCACTGACCAGTATCCACGGCGGAATCGAACCGGGCCGCGCCTTCCGATGCCCACCACTGCCAGAACCCTGCAATCGGATGCACCGGGACCGGAGCGACCCTGCGCTTGAAGAATCCCATTTCTCCCCCTTTTCGGCGCTCTATGTGCGCCTCGCATGAATCTACCCGAGGCCCGCAAGAGGATCCTCGACCTGCCAAGGCATTTCTGGCCAAGCGATGAACGTCGACGGGGATGGTGATCCTTATTGGGCCGGCGGCACCCGCGCGTTCAGGGACTCATTCACGGGGGCGAAGGCGACCCGATCCAGGACGAGTTCGATCTCACGGATCTTGTCTGCGTTGATGGTCAGTAGCTCGATGCACCTCACGGCACCAGCAGCCGTATCGGTGATGAAGTCGTACACGACGCAGGCACGGTCCTGCGCGGTGAAGACCTCCCGGATCTCGTTGTGCACCAGCACCGGGAGAAGGCGCTTGAGCGCCGTGGTCCACCCAGCCTTGTCGAGAGTCGTGCCGACGAAGGTCGCCACGAGATCCTCACCGAGCAAGTTTTCAAGGGCGTCCATGTCGTGGGAGCCAACGGCCTGAATGTAGGAGCGTGCGATCCCTTCGACGCTGGAGTCCGACATGAGAGATCCTTTCTGGAGCAGCGGAGTGCCCGGCAGGGAGCCACGGGCAAGCCGAAAACTCGCGGGTGGTCACATCGTTTTCCCGAAGCCTAGCGGCCGGGGACAGGGACGGGAAGCTCCGCACATGACCGCGGGCGACCACTCGCCGGCCGTGTCACAGTCCGCCACCCGGCTGCTTTAGTGACAGATCGCGCTAAAGTGTCCGTATGCCCAGGATTTCGGCCGCGAGCAACGCCGCCCAACGTGCCGAGACCCAGCGCCGCATCCTGACCGCGTTCGGGGAACTCCTCTTCACCCACGGGCTTCCCGGCCTGACCATGACAGACGTCGCGCGCCACGCCCAGATCGGCCGGACCGCCGTCTACAACTACTACGCGGACATCGAAGAGCTCCTCATCGCCTACGCCCTGGATGAGACCGAGCGGTTCCTGCTCGACCTGCGCGAATCCCTCGACGCACTGGAGAACCCGGTGGAGCGGCTGGCAGTCTACGTCCGGGCCCAGGTGGAGGACCTGAGCCGGCGCCACCTGCCGCCGGGCCCGGCCATGGCGGCCGTGCTCTCGCCGTCGTCGTTCGCCAAACTCGCGGACCATGTGGGTGAGCTCAGCGTGCTCCTGCGGGGAATCCTGCGCGACGGCATGGCCCAGGGCTACCTGCCCGAGTCGGACATCGCCCAGCTCGCCCAGCTCATCCACGGCACGCTCTCCTCGAGCGCCGCCCGGGGCGACGGCGCGGGCCAGGATGCCGAGGCTGAGGCACGGCTCGCCCGGACAGTGCGGTTTGTCCAGCTGGGTGCCGGGGCCAGGTTTGACGACGCCGGCCAGCCGGTCCGCGCCATCAGATAGGCCGCGGCGCCACGACTGCGTGCGCCGAAGTGCGGCGCCCCAGCTACGGTGCCACGCCCGCCGTCGTCGTGGCCGTCGGCAGGATGGGCAACGTGGCCTCCTCCACGATGCGCCGGGTCTCGCGGGGGCAGCTGAGCTGGCCCGGCGTCTGGTCCACGAGTTCCGGCTTGGCCAGTTCCTTGAAGTCGCCCGTAATGATCACGTCCACGCTCGGGTCCGTGCGGCCGTCCTGGACATAGTCCGAGCCGGGCACGTTGCGCTGGACGCTGAAGGCGGCCGACTGGCCGGCGGCGCCGGAGACGACCAGCGCCACGCCGCGGTAGCTCGACGTCGTGTTCCCCACGCCACCCACCAGGAACTTCCGGGCAGCAAGCTGGTCGGCCACGCTCCGGGCCAGGCCCGGCCGGCTCGTGGAGTTGTAGATGTTGACGTGGACCTTATCCGGCGGTGTGTAGTCGTAGGTGGCCGCCGGGCACACCGATACTGCCGCCGCCCTGCTCCGCTCCGCCCCGGGAATCTTGATCTGGCCGTTCATGATGGCGAGGGCCACCGCGATCGCCGCCACGATCAGGCCGACAAGCATCACCAGGACAACGCCGTGCAGGATCCTGCGCCGCAGCCGGATGGGGTTCTCTGCCGTATCGTCCTGCTCCACGAACGTGGCCCGCAGCTCTGAGCCACTGATAACGCGGTGCCCGTGCAGGACTCTGACGTCTGGCGGCTTCCTAGCCATTTATCACGAGGACCCGCGCGTGGATTGCGGTGCGCTGGTGCAGCGCGGTGCGGACTGCCCGGTGCAGGCCGTCTTCAAGGTAGAGCACGCCGCGGTACTCCACCACGTGCGGAAAGAGGTCGCCGAAAAACGTGGAGTCCTCGGCCAGCAGGGCTTCAAGGTCCAGCGTGCGCTTGGTGGTCACCAGCTCATCAAGCCGGACCGGACGCGGCGGCAGGGCCGCCCAGTCCTTGGGCGTGGTGTAACCATGGTCGGGGTACGGGCGTCCCTCGCCCACAGCTTTGAATATCACCATGCCAGCCTAGGGAACTTGGGCGCCCGAAGGAATGAAAGTCCCCGGGCGGCGTCAGGTTGTGGCCAAACGGTAACCATTTGTCACACGACGCCCTGCCGTCTGTCACATCCAGCGCCGGGCCGTCGATCTGCTGCACGGTTCATGCAAACGTCCCGTGCGGCTGACAGAATGGCCGTATGACTTCACCCGAGACTGTCCCTGTTCCGTCGCCGTCGGCCCCGGTGCTGGCGCTGCTGCTCGACGTCGACGGTCCGGTCGCGAGCCCGGTCACCCGCGAGGTGCAGCCCGGCATCATCGCCGATCTGGTGGCCCTGGCCGCCGCCGGTGTGCCCGTCATCTTCAATACCGGCCGGTCGGACGCGTTCATCCGCGAGCAGGTCATGGAACCGATGATCGCCGCCGGGATGCCCGCCGGCACCGTCATCCACGCCATCTGCGAGAAGGGCGCCGTCTGGTTCAGCTACACCGCGGAAGGCCCCGGCCCCGTCCACGTGGACCATCAGCTCGCCATTCCGCAGGCCTTCGGCGACGACGTCCGCCGCCTGGTGGCCGAGGACTACTCCGCCCACATGTTCTATGACGAAACCAAGCGGGCCATCGTCTCCGTGGAGCAGCACATTGCCGTCGCCAACCCTGACTACCGGGCCGAGCAGGAACTCTTCGACGCCGACGCCATGGACATCATGGCCCGACACGGGCTCGGCGTGGTCCGGCTGGACCACCACGTCCCCGATTCGGACGACCAGATCGACTTCCGCGTCGATCCGACCATCATTTCCACCGATATCGAATCGGTCCGGCTCGGCAAGGACCTGGGCGCGAGCCGTGCGGTGGAGTTCCTGGCCGCGCACGGCATCACGCCGCAGGCCTGGCGCACGGTGGGCGATTCCCGCACGGACTACGCCATGGCCGACTGGCTGCACCACAACGACCACGCCGTGAAACACGTGGACGTCCGGCCCGCGGACGGCATCCCGGTCAAACCCTACGAGGTTCTCACCGCCGCCGATCTGGGGCTCGGCGAGGACGTGATCCACGACGACGCCGGTGCCGCCTTCCTGCACCACTGGCTGGCCGTCGTCACCGGCTGAGGCCCGTTCCGCCTGAGGCCCGTTCCGTCGTCACATTCCGTCGTCTTGCACGCTGCGCGCCGGCCGGTTTTTCGCGGCAATTTTGAGGCCCGCGTTATCATGCAAGTAGAAGCCAACGCACTCAAAGAAGCCGGAGATCAGACATTACCGAAGCAGCGATCCAAGACGAGATTTACTATGGCAGCCAGGCATCCGCGGACGCCCACGCCGAGATCACGTCGGCGGCCGCCGTCGCCAGATTCCGGACCCGCTCCGATGTTGTCCGCCGCCGCGGCCGCTATGCGCTGATCAACGAGAACCGCACGCCGTACCAGGCCATGGTCGAGGACCTGATGTTCCTGCGTTCCGTCCTGGCCGGGGCCGGCATCAGCTACCTGCTGGTCCGCGGCAACAACCACCGCCCGGTCGTCGCAGTCGACTGGAAAGACCGCAAGGAACTCCGCGACGCCCTCGTGGAGGCGTGCCGCGACGAGCCGTTCTACTCCATGAGCGTGGACGCCAAGAAGAAGTCCTCCGTGCTGGTGGCCGACGGCGAGCTTTCGCCCAACCGCCAGTCCCGGATATTCCGGCTGTACCGGCCCAGGGTGGAGCCGGAGGGCGGCTTTGAATTCGGTGCTTCCGCCGGCGTCCAGCTGGAGCTCTGGAGCTTCGAAGGCGACCAGCTGATCCTGCCGATCGAGAACTCCCTGACCCGCCGCACCATGCTGGCCCAGGACGCAGTGCGCGGCACCGTGGAACGCTACGGCCACACTTGGCCCACCATCGAGAACATGTTCGCGGACCATGCCAGCGACATCAGCTTCGACATCGACCTGGTGTTCTCATGGGTTGACGGCAGCTCCCCCGAGTACATCGCGGCCCGCCGCGCCCGCATGGCCGGCGTGGTTGTGGGCGAGGGAGATGACCACGAGGCCCGCTTCCGCCAGATCGATGAACTCAAGTACGCCCTGCGTTCGGTCTACATGTTTGCGCCGTGGATCCGCCGAATTTTCATCGCCACGGACTCCCCCACGCCGTCATGGCTGGCAGACCACCCCGCCGTGACGGTCGTCCGCAGCGAAGAGTTTTTCGCCGACACCTCGGTTCTGCCCACGCACAATTCCCAGGCCGTGGAGTGCCAACTGCACCACATCGAGGGGCTCTCCGAGCACTTCCTGTATTCGAACGACGACATGTTCTTCGGCCGCGCCGTGGGACCGGACATGTTCTTCACCCCCGGCGGCATCACGAAGTTCATCGAGGCCGAGACCCGGATCGGGCTGGGCGACAACGACGCCGAGCGCAGTGGCTTTGAGAACGCCGCCCGGGTGAACCGCAAGCTGCTCTGGAACCGCTTCGGCCGCATCACCACCCGGCACCTGGAGCACACGGCGGCCCCGCTGCGGCGCAGCGTGGTCGAGCAGATGGAGCAGGAGTTCCCGGCCGAGTTTGCCAAGACTGCCGCGAGCACGTTCCGGGCCGCGGACAACATCTCCGTGACCAACTCGTTCTACCACTACTACGCGCTGCTCACAGGCCGGGCCGTGACCCAGACGGCTGCCAGGGTGAGATATGTGGACACCACGGCGCGGGCCGGCCTGAACTACCTGCCCAAGCTCCTGGCCAAGCGGAACATGGACTTCTTCTGCCTCAACGACGGCAGCTTCCCGGAGGTCCCGGCCGAAGAGCGGGCCGAGCTCGTCACGGATTTCCTGGAGAAGTTCTACCCCATCAAGGCGCCCTGGGAGAAGTAACGAACCGTGACCAAAGCGGGCGCCGCCTCGGTCAGGGAGTGGATCAGTTCAGGGTGGTGAACCTGCGGTGCGCCGGCGTCTGGGCCGGGGCCTCGCGCTTGGCCTGCTCCGGGATGGAAATCCCTGCGGCCGCGATCCGGCGCTGGGCTTCCTCCGGAGAGACAAGCTCGCCGACGGCCGGGGTGTCGCCGAGCAGCGCCACGGAGTGCACAATTGTGTGTTCGTAGACGTGGACCAGGTTGAACGCCTGCCCGCCGTCGCGTCCGCGGGTGCCGCCCACAGGAACGTTCAGATCCTGGGTGTAGCACGTCGCTGAGGCCACGGACACGGGGATGCCCGCGAATGTTGCGGTGGTCGAGTAGTGCAGGTGGCCGCCCAGGATGGCACGGACATCGGAGTTGCGCAGGACGCCGGCAAGCGCCGACTGGCCCCGGAGCTCCACGAGCACGGCAAGATCCAGCACGGACGGCACCGGCGGGTGGTGCAGGGCCAGGATGGTCCCGTCCGGGGCCGGGGTGGCCAGTTCAGCAGCGAGCCATTCCAGCTGGTCGTGGCTCAATTCGCCATGGTGGAAGCCGGGCACGGAGGTGTCCAGGGTGATGATCCGGAGCCCGTTGACGAAGTAGCTGTGGTCCACCGGCGCGTCATTGTCGGCCTGGTCCAGGAGCCCGGCCCGGAAATTGGCCCGGTTGTCGTGGTTGCCCATCGCCCAAATGACCTTCGCCCCCAAGGCTTTGCACGCCGGATCCACGATTGCGCGGAGCTTGGCGTAGGCTTCCGGTTCGCCGAGATCAGCGAGGTCGCCAGTGAAGATCACGGCTTCGGGGCGTGCACCCGAGGCGTGGACCTCCTCGAAGAGCTGCCTGAGCAGGGCTTCGCTGTCCACGACGCCGTGCAAGGGTTGCGGACCCCCCAGCAAGTGGGGGTCACTCAGGTGAAGTAGGAAATGACGTGGCCGGGGGTGCTCGGCCTCCATGCGCTCCATTGCTGCCTTCTTGGTTGGGTGGAAGCGGTGCCTCCAGTGTCCCTCTCAGTAAGAACTATCCAACCAGACATTAGGCAAACAATGTAAAAACTGGGACAGGCATATTGGAAAATCGCGCGTTAACAGGTGGCGGACCCTCATATGCTCCTGCAGGCATATGCGGGGCGCGGCCGCCCGGCGGCACGCCCGGAACCGCAGGTCAGCGGGGCGGGACGGGCAGTGCCGCCGGGTTCGGGTTTTCCGCTAGCTCAGGTAGCCGTTCGGGTTGAGCACGAACTTCGTCGCCGCGCCGGCGTCGAATTCGGCGTACCCCCTCGGCGCGTCCTCCAGGGCAATGGCCTTCGCGTTGACGTTCTTGGCGATGTGTACCTTGTCGTGCAGGATTGCCATCATCAGCTGCCGGTTGTATTTCATGACCGGACACTGTCCTGTGGTGAAGCTGAGCGACTTCGCCCAGCCCGTTCCGAGGCTGAGCGAAAGCGAGCCTTTCTGTGCTGCCTCGTCCACGCCGCCCGGATCCCCCGTGACGTAGAGCCCGGGGATGCCCAGGGCGCCGCCGGCGGCCGTCACTTCCATGAGGGAGTTCAGGACGGTTKCCGGGGCTTCCTGGGCTCCGGCACCGTGACCCTTTGCCTCGAAGCCCACCGCATCAACGCCGCAATCGACTTCCGGGACGCCGAGGAGCTGCTCGATCTGCTCCGCCGGGCCGCCCTTGCTCAAGTCGACGGTCTCGCAGCCAAAGCTGCGAGCCTGGGCCAACCGGTCCGCGTTCAGGTCCCCCACAATCACGACGGCGGCACCCAGCAGTTGCGCGCTGGTCGCCGCGGCCAGGCCTACGGGGCCGGCCCCGGCGACGTAGACGGTGGAGCCGACGCCGACGCCCGCAGTGACCGCGCCATGGAACCCGGTCGGGAAGATGTCCGAGAGCATGGCCAGGTCCATGATTTTTTCAAGGGCCCGGTCCTTGTCCGGGAACTTCAACAGGTTCCAATCGGCGTACGGCACCAGGACGTAGTTGGCCTGGCCGCCTACCCAGCCGCCCATGTCCACATAGCCGTAGGCGCTGCCTGGCCGGTCGGGGTTGACGTTCAGGCAGATGCCCGTCTTGCGTTCCTTGCAGTTCCGGCAGCGCCCGCAGGCGATGTTGAACGGGACGGAACAGATGTCCCCCACTTTGATGAATTCAACGTCCGGCCCCACTTCCACCACTTCGCCGGTGATCTCGTGCCCAAGCACCAGGTCAGTGGGGGCCGTGGTGCGCCCGCGGACCATGTGCTGGTCCGAGCCGCAGATGTTCGTGGCAACGGTTTTGATGATGGCGCCGTGGCGCACTTGCCGGCCCACGTTGGCGGGGTTGACCCCCGGACCGTCCTTGAGTTCAAAAGTGGGGTAGTCAATGTCTATCAGTTCGACTTTTCCCGGCCCCTTGTAGGCAACGGCTTTGTTCCCTGTCATCTCATTCCTCCTGCGTTCACGGACCCGCACGGGCCCTGCTGTGATTGACGAAGTTGTTTGATGCGCCCTCCGCAGGGACACCTTGACCGCACTGCTGCAGGGCGGTCGTCAGGGACGACTGCGCAGGGTGTGCCCGCAATGCTGGAGGGTTCGGTCAGTCTAGGCGGGAAGCATGCTTAGGGGTAGAGGCTGCGGGTTCGGAAAGCCGCGCGGGCAGGTTTAGGCCAGTGCGGACTGAACGGCTTCGATGATCTCCGGCGCGTCCGGCTCCACGGTGGGCGCAAAGCGGGCGATGACCTCGCCGTCACGGTTCACGAGGAACTTCTCGAAGTTCCACTTCACCAGGCCGGGCAGGATTCCGTTCTTGAACTTGGTGAGCTCGGCATAGAGCGGGTGCTGGTTCTTTCCCCGGACCTTGGTCTTGGCCGTAAGCGGGAAGGTCACGCCGAAATTGCGCTGGCAGAACTCGACAATCTCGGTGTCGCCGCCGGGCTCCTGCCCGCCGAACTGGTTGCAGGGGACGCCGAGGATCTGGAAGCCTTGGCCGCGGAATTTGTTGTGCAGCGCCTCGAGCCCTGCGTACTGGGGCGTGAAACCGCACTCGGACGCCACGTTGACCACCAGAACCACCTCACCCTTGAAACGGCCAAAATCGGTCTCGGTCCCGTCGATGAGGGTCAGGGGAATGGAGTGCAGAGCAGTCATGGGGCGCGTCCTCGCGATGTCGGTGGTCCGGAGCAGGGAATCCGAACTGGTCACTCCCCTATTCTGCACCCCGGGGCGTCCGGGTGTTCTGCACCCGGGGCGTGCGGGCATGGGTGGGCCTCCCGGACAGGCCGCCGGACCGGTGG
This sequence comes from Arthrobacter sp. P1_C12_2, assembly GCF_056406415.1. Lineage (NCBI taxonomy): Bacteria > Bacillati > Actinomycetota > Actinomycetes > Micrococcales > Micrococcaceae > Arthrobacter > Arthrobacter sp. P1_C12_2. The sequence goes on from NZ_JBFUAF010000019.1 coordinate 65,463, forward strand.
CCTGTCCGCCGCGGGGGCTAGCGGCTCGGCGTCGCCGTGGGCGTCGCTGTGGGTTTTGTTGTCACTGCTTTGGTGGCCGACTGCGTGGCCGCCGTTGGCTTCGGCGTATTGACCGGCGCGGTGACCGGGTCCGGCTCCACAGTCAAGATCGGGGCCGGCGCCAGGGGTTGGCGCGAAGGCGTCGGGGTGGCCGTCCTGCCGGCAGCCTCCGTCGCGGTCGCGGAGGCAGACGCAGGCGCGGAGGGCGGCGGTGCCACCGGAGGCGGGACCGACAACGGTGCTGACGGCTTGGCGGAGGCTGTTCCCGACGGGGTTGGCGTGGGCGTCGGCGTCGCGGTGGCAGTTGCCGACGGGGTTGGCGTCGGCGTGGCGGTGGCAGTTGCCGACGGCGTCGGCGCCGGCGCGGCAGGTGTGGTTGTCGATGCACTGCCGGTCGGCGTCGGCGTCGCGGAGGCGGTCCCGGTCGGCGACGGCGTCGCGGAGGCAGTCCCGGTCGGCGACGGCGTCCCGGAGGCATGGCCGGTCGGCGTCGGGGTCGCGGAGGGGGTGCCGGAAGGCGTTGCCGACGGTTTGTCGGCGGCGGCTTCGGTGGCCGCAGGTGAGGCACTCGCTGACGGCTTGGCGGCCACAGCGGCGGGCTGTTCCTGAACGCCGCCGGCCACCACGTGGGTCAGGTCCTCCCGGACAGGAATCGCCCAGCCAATCCCGGTATTGGATGGCTTGCCGGCGTCGGGTGCGTAGCTGGTCATCTCTATCGGGCCGAGTTGATCCGTTTGCTTGATGGGGATGAACTTCCAGCCCAGGGGATCGGTGTGGGAGCCGTTGAGGATGGTTTCGAAATGAAGGTGGCAGCCGGTGGAGGATCCGGTGGTACCCACGCGGGCAATGACCTCCCCCACCCGCACGGAATCGCCCTTCTTGACCGCGATCGCCTCCAGGTGGTTGTACGTGGTGATAAGACCGTTGCCGTGGTCGATTTCCACCCGGTTGCCGCCGCCCCACGGATGCCACCCGACGGCGCGCACCACACCGGCGTCCGCGGCGTAGACCCGGGTGCCGCAGGGTGCCGCGAAGTCCTGGCCCCAGTGGAATTCGCCCGCGAATCCCGTCAGGGGGCTGGTGCGCAGCCCGAACGGGGACGAAGGCACGAGCGATTCCAGCGGGGCCATGAGGAAACCCGCAGCGGGACGGCTCAGGGACGCCGAAGCCACATTCAGCTCGCCATGAACTCCCGCCCGGGTGGCCGTGTCCACCGTGCTCCGGCTGAAGGCCAGGAGCGCCTGGGCGTCGGCGGTGACGGCGCCGGGAGTCGCCGAAGGCGCCGTCGCGGTGGAGTGGGCCAGCGGGTCCAGGGCTTCAGGTCCCACGTCGCCGGAGGGCGGCATGGCGGCCGTCGGGACGGCGGTGGGCGCCCCGTAGGTCGCGAAGGCGCTCAGTCCCTGAAAGCCACCGAATGCCAGAACGGCCAAGGACAGGCACAGGCCTCCGGACACGCAGCGCACGGCAATGGTCCGCGCCCTCTCTGACTGCTCACTCGATGAGTTTCCCCAGTGTTTTCCCACGATGTGACTCCCGCAATATGTCCGCCAGACCCCAATCTTCACGAACTTACCTCCCTATGTGACCACAGACGGCCGGGTCTGTGAACCGTCAGCGCGCTCATTTTGTGGGACCAATCGGAGATCCACGGATGTCCCCAGTAGCTTGCCGGTGGCGGCCCAGTAGTTCTCCGCGGAGTTGCAGGTGCCGGGCGCCGCCGGGCCGGGTAAGAATAAAGGATGCGCAATGTCCTCAGGGAATGGCAGGCCGAACTCAAGCAAACATTCACGGGGACGCGTGATTCCGTGCCCGAGTGGGTGCCAAGCCTGGCCGAGGGGGACGACGCCGGTTACCACTTGCCCGGCTCGGCAGTGTGGGCCGTGCACGGGGACATGCCAACCATCGTGGCGGGAATCCGGGCACTGCTGATGCAGGCGCTCCATCCCGGCGCGTTGGCCGGAGTCCACGATCATTCCCGTTTCCGCGAAGACCCGCTGGGCCGGTTGGCGGGCACGATCCGCTGGATCTTTACCGTGACGTATGGCTCCACGGACACGGCCAAGGCGGCGTCGGACTGGGTGCTTCGGCTTCACCGGACGGTGCGGGGAGAATTCGTGGACGGCCATGGCATCCGGCGCAGTTACGCGGCCAACGATCCCGAACTGCTCCGCTGGGTTCACATTGCCTTCACTGACGCGTTCCTCTCCGCCCACAAACTGTGGGGACGGCCGATTCCCGGCGGACCCGATGCCTACGTCCGGGAGTGGGCCCAGGCCGGCCGGCTGATGGGCGTCGAGGCCCCTCCGCTGAGCGAAGCGGAAATGCGGCAGCAGTTGGACCGCTGGTACGACGACGGCGAGCTCCGCTGTGACGAACGGGTCACCGAAACGGTGGCATTCATCCGCGACCCGCCCCTCCACCCCGCGCTCAGGCCTGGCTACCGGGTGCTGTTCGCGGCCGCCGTGGCAAGCCTCGAGCCCAAGTACCGCGAGCTTCTGGGCCTGCGGACCGCGCGGCTGGGCCCGATTCCGCTGCCGATAACCCTGGCCACCCGGGTCACGCTCGGCGTGGTGCATCTTGCCCTGGGCCGGATGGGTCCGAGCGAGCAGGCTGCCCGGACCAGGCTGCGCCGGCTGGGCTACAGGGCCTGAGGCTGGGGTGGGGCTGGGGTGGGCCGAGCTCGGGTGGAGCTGGGGCGGGCCGGGCGCGCGCGCACTCTCTGGGAATAACCTTCCGAGGATACAAAGGCCCGGGGACGCAAAAAGGCCCCGGTCCGAGGACCGGGGCCAACCGCGGAGAATGGGGGATTTGAACCCCCGAGGGCGTTAACCCAACACGCGTTCCAGGCGTGCGCCATAGGCCGCTAGGCGAATTCTCCAGTTGCTTCTGAAGCAGATACTAGAATACCTGAACTTTCCAGCTTCGCCCAATTGGCCCTCCCCGCCCCGGCCTGCGGCTCCTCGGAGGGACATGCCCCACGGCCTGCACGAAGGCTGGACATAGGCCCAATGCGCCCACTCCTCCCCGCGAAAAATGGGCATGCCCCACGTTGCCCACGCCCACCACCGGACATGCCCCGCGGCCCGCACGAGCGCCGGACATAGGCCCAACGTGCCCACTCCTCCCCGCAAAAAACGGGCATGCCCCACGCTGCCACGCCCACCACCGGACATGCCCCCCCGCTGCCCATGCCCACCACCGGACATGCCCCACGGCCCGCCCGAGCGCTGCACATAGGCCCAACGTGCCCACTCCTGCCCGCGAAAAATGGGCATGTCCCACCGGGGATGAAGGGCCAAACCGGGCCAATTCGAGGCACACCCAATCGTCAGGTAAACTTGCTGACGGCCCCTCATGTGGCGTCATCCTGTTGAACTCCCCCAGGACCGGAAGGTAGCAAGGGTAAGCGGGCTCTGGCGGGTGCATGAGGGGTCTTTTATGTCTGTGCCGATTGGTAGGGTTTATCTGTGACTGTTACTACCGCCCTCTACCGTCGATACCGCCCTGATTCTTTCGCGGACGTTATCGGGCAGGAACACGTCACCGACCCTCTCATGACGGCCCTGCGCAAGAACCGCGTCAACCACGCCTACCTCTTCTCCGGCCCCCGCGGCTGTGGCAAAACCACTTCGGCCCGCATCCTGGCCCGCTGCCTGAACTGCGCCGAGGGCCCCACGGACACCCCCTGCGGCAAGTGCCCCAGCTGCGTGGAACTCGCCCGCGGCGGCTCGGGCTCCCTGGATGTCATCGAGATCGACGCCGCCAGCCACGGCGGCGTGGACGACGCCCGCGACCTCCGCGAACGGGCCACCTACGCCCCGGTCCGGGACCGCTACAAAATCTTCATCATCGACGAGGCCCACATGGTCACGTCGGCCGGATTCAACGCCCTGCTCAAGATCGTCGAAGAACCGCCGGAACACATCAAGTTCATCTTCGCCACCACGGAACCGGACAAGGTCATCGGCACCATCCGCTCCCGGACGCACCACTACCCCTTCCGGCTGGTGCCGCCGGAGCCTCTCATGGCGTATCTGGAGCTGCTCTGCACCCAGGAGAACGTCCCCGTGGCGCCCGGCGTGCTCTCGCTCGTCATCCGCGCGGGCGGCGGTTCGGTTCGCGACTCCCTCTCCGTGCTGGACCAGCTCATGGCTGGCGCCGGACCCAACGGCCTGGACTACGAACTCGCGGTCGCCCTGCTGGGCTACACGCACGCCTCCCTGCTCGATGACGTCGTCGAGGCCGTCGCCGCGTCGGATTCCGCCACGGTGTTCCGCGCTGTGGACCGCGTCATCCAGACCGGGCACGATCCGCGGCGCTTCGTCGAAGACCTGCTGGAACGCTTCCGCGACCTCATCATCGTCCAGGCCATGCCCGAAAGCGCCCAGTCCATCCTCCGCGGCATGCCCGCAGACCAGATTGCGCGGCTGCAGAACCAGGCGCACAACCTCGGGGCGGCCGAACTCTCCCGCGCCGCGGACGTCACCAATACCGCTCTCACCGAGATGACCGGGGCCACCTCGCCGCGCCTGCACCTGGAACTGCTGTGCGCCCGCATCCTGCTGCCCAGCTCCGAACAGACCGAGCGCGGCATCGCGGCCCGGATCGACCGCGTCGAGCGGCGTTTGAACTATGCCGGGAACGACGTCGGAACTCCCCTTACCGGTGCCCCCGCAGCTGCCGCCGTTCCGCCTGCGCGCCCAGAACAGATGGCTTCTCCACAGGCGGCTTCGCCCCAGCTGCCTGCCGCACAAGTACCCGCCGCGCCGTCGCACGCGGCCCCGGCTGCCGCAACCGCCAACGTCCCATCCACCCGGCCCCAGGCCGATCAGCCGCCGGCCACAGCCCCCGCGCCCCCTCGGCGGGACGAGCCGGTCCGGGAACCGCTGACGGCACCGCGGGTAAGCACCAGCGACTGGCCGGTGGACGAATCCACTGCGGCCAGCCGGTCCGCGCCCACCCCGGTTCCCTCCGCCGCGCCTCCGTCCCTGCCGGCTTCAGAGACCGCCCCGGTGGCTGCCGCCCCGTCAGCGGAGCCCGCACCGGTGGCCGCGCCCGAGGCTGCCCCTGCGCCGTCCACTCCCGCACCGTCCACCCCTGCGCGCCCCGAGCAGGCCGAGGCCGGAAGGGCGCCCGCCGTGGTATCCAGCCCCGCTCCCGGCACCGCCGCCGGCCCCGGAGCGGGAACCGGAGCCGACGTGGAGGTTTTGCGCCGTGCATGGCCCGAAATCCTGCAAACACTCACCAAGATCAAACGCAGCACCTGGGCACTGGTGGAACCCAACGCCCAAGTCGGCCATTTCGAAGACCACGTCCTGACCCTCGCGTTCACCACCACGGGGCTGGCGGGGGCCTTCGGCCGGGCCGACCACGCCGAGAACCTCCGGCAGGCGATCCACAAGACGATCGGCATCGATTGCCAGATCCGGGCCGTGGCCGGCAGCAGCAGCAACAGCAACAGCCCAGCGAGCTCTGAGCCAAACCCAAAAGCGCCGCCGGCTAGCCCGGAGACCCCGGCATCGTCTGCAACCCAGGCGTCGTCGGCCGACGTCGCCTGGGGCCTGAGCCCGGCTCCCCAGCCGCCCACATCTCCCGCCCACGAAACTGCTGAAGCCATCCCCGCGGGGATAGCCGAGGCGCAAGTTCCCGCTGCCTCCACGCCGGTTGCGCAACCTGCACCGCCCGCCACGGGAGACGCGCCGGCCATCACGGTCGAGGCGTCCGCCGCCACCGCCGCGCCGGCAGCGGAACCCCAGGCGCCTGCCCCCGCGATCCAGACTCAGGCCCGCGGGGCCGAGCCGGCAGCCGAATCGGACGGCCCTTCGGAGCCTTCCGGGTCCTACGCCGACCCCGAAGACGACTGGGGACCGCCCCGGGACGAGGACGCCCCTCCGCTGGACGAGGAGCCACCCCTGGATTGGGACCCGTCGCCCGCCGCCGCGACGCGGCGCCCCGAGCCCGCGCCCGCGGCGACCGCTCCGGCCCGCAAGTCCCCTGCCGCGCCGGCATCCAAGACCGTCGGCTCCCCGGCCGGGACACCGAACGCAGACCAGGACGCGTCGGCTGACGCGTGGGCCCGCGCCGTCGAGCAGTCACCCGGCGTCTGGACGGTCGGCGCAGACTCAAACCTCGGCCGGTACACGAGTCCCGATGTCGAGCCCGCGGCACCCGAGCCCGAGCCGAAGCCTGTGCACTACGAGCCGGCGGCGGCACAGATCCCGGAGTACGCGGGCGTCGTCTCCGCACCGTCCGGGCTGAACGTGGACCACCCTGCCCGTGCCGAAGCGGCTCCGGCGCCGGCCGTTGCGAAGTCTGTTGCGCCGCGTGTGGCCGCCGCTGCCGCCGCTGCCGTTGCGGAGGCTGTTGCGGTGGCCGCCGTTCCGGAGGCTGATGCCCCGACGGGCCGGCAAAGCCTGTACCAGCGGCTGTCGAACAGTCCCGAGGCCGAGGCCGGACGGGCCAAGGCCCCCGCCCGAGCTGCTGCCGCGACCACCGTCTACGTACAGGACATCCCCAGCGCCGACGACGAAACGATCGAGGAGTCGGGCGTCTTCGGCCGGGCCGCCGTCGAGCGTATTCTGGGCGGGAAACTGGTGGAAGAGCGCTCCCTGGATGGAAGCCCGCTGCCGCCCCGCTTCTAGCAAACCCCCTGCCGGCTGGCCCCGGCCCCATTCCAAACGAACGAGGACATTGTGTACGAAGGCGCAGTTCAAGAGCTGATCGACGAGCTCGGACGCCTTCCCGGAGTCGGGCCCAAGTCAGCCCAGCGGCTGGCGTTCCACATCCTCGAGGCGGATCCGCAGGACATGAAACGGCTCGTCGATGCCATCACCACAGTGAAGGAACGGGTCAAGTTCTGCACGGTTTGCGGCAACGTCACGGAGCAGGAACTGTGCAACATCTGCCGCGACCCGCGCCGGGACCCCTCAGTGATCTGCGTGGTCGAAGAATCCAAGGACGTCCTGGCGGTGGAGCGCACGCGGTCCTTCCGGGGCAGATACCACGTGCTGGGTGGCGCGATTAACCCAATCGCCGGGATCGGTCCGGAACAGCTCCGGATCCGTGAGCTGCTGACCCGGCTCAACGATGGCGCCATCCAGGAAATCATCATCGCCACCGACCCCAACCTGGAGGGCGAGGCGACGGCGACGTATCTGGCCCGGATGCTCAAATCGATCGGCATCGCCGTCACCCGGCTCGCGTCCGGCCTGCCCGTGGGCGGGGACCTGGAATACGCCGACGAAGTCACGCTCGGCCGGGCCTTCGAGGGCCGCCGCAACGCGCTGAGCTGAGCTGACGGATTCGTGGCGGCCACCGGCAGCGGCACCCCGGACCCGCTCCTCACCGAGCGCTTGCTGTTGCGTCCGTTGACAGCGGACGACGCCGGCGCCCTGCTCCGGTTCCGGGCCCATCCAGCGGCCACGCGGTACCTGTCCCATGGTCCGCTCACCCCCGCGCAGAACAGCGCCCGGCTCGAGCAGACGCTGTCCGCGGCGGCATCCTCCACGGCCGAGTGGTTTCACTTCGGCTGGGCGATCGAGCTCCGGGCCACCGGTGAAGTCGTTGGGGACGCCCGGACCTGGAACACGCAGGATCCCCCGGCGCCCGGCCGGATTCCTGCAGACTCAGCCAGCCTGGGCTACATTCTTCACCCGGACCACCACGGGCTAGGGCTCGGCCGGGAGGCGGCCGGCGCCCTGGTCGACTGGCTTTTCGACGCCCGCGGCAGCGCGACCATTTTCGCGGGGGTCTACGAGCCCAATCTCCCGTCCCGCAAACTGCTCGAGGGCCTGGGCTTCCGGAAGGACCGCTTCTTCCCCGTCGCCGAGGATACAGCGGGAAAACAGCTCCCGTCCTGGCGCTACCGGCTGGACCGCGGCTAACGGACATGCCCCGCGCCCACACCCAGGAATGGACACAATGCCCTCATGCACACTCCCGCCCGGCAAGAATGAGCATGTCCCGCGGAACCGGTGAACATGTCCACTCCTGGCCCGCGCTCTCCCAGCAGACCCAGCGGACATGCCCCGCGCCCATGCCCAGGAATGGACACAATGCCCTCATGCACACTCTCGCCCGCGAAGAATGAGCATGTCCCGCGGAACCGGTGAACATGTCCGCTCCTGGCCCGCGCTCCCCCACCATGCCCAGCGGACATGCCCCTCGCCCATGCCCAGGCATGGACACCATGCCCTCATGCACACTCTCGCCCGCGAAGAATGAGCATGTCCCGCGGAACCGGTGAACATGTCCGCTCCTGGCCCGCGCTCCCCCACCAGGCCCAACGGACATGCCCCGCGCCCATGCCGAGGAATGGACACAATGCCCTCATGCCCACTCCCGCCCGCCAAGAATGAGCATGTCCCACGGAACCGGTGAACATGCCGACTCCTGGCCGGCAGCACGGGGCATGTCCGGTGGAGAGAGGCACCGCGTGTCTGCCATTCGGTCATAATTCAACGGCGCGGGCGGCACGGCGATAAACTGGGGTGAGAAGTTACGCCGTCGCGCCGTTTGGTTGCTTGGCCCAGAACCCCGATGATCCAGTGAGGGTGCGCGAATGAGTTTGCCCACTACCGAAGTCCAGCCCGGATCGCAGCCGCAGACGCTGCCCGCCTCGGCCGCCGCCACCAAGCACCTTGTCGTGAAGAAATTTGGCGGTTCCTCGGTGGCGGACGCAGAAGGCATCAAGCGCGTCGCCCGGAGGGTCGTGGACGCCCAGAACGCCGGCGACGAGGTGGTTGTGGTGGTTTCCGCCATGGGCGACACCACCGACGAACTCCTTGACCTCGCCGGCCAGGTGACCGATTCCGCCCCCGCCCGTGAGATGGACATGCTCCTCTCGGCCGGCGAACGAATCTCCATGGCGCTGCTGGCCATGGCCATCAACAAGTTCGGCGCCTCGGCCCAGTCGTTCACCGGGTCCCAGGCCGGCATGATCACCGACGGCATCCACGGCAAGGCCCGGATCATCGACGTCGACCCGCACCGCATCCGCACCGCCCTGGACAAGGGACACATCGCGATTGTGGCCGGGTTCCAGGGCATGAGCCACACGACGAACGAGATCACCACGCTCGGGCGCGGCGGTTCGGACACGACGGCGGTGGCCCTCGCCGCGGCGCTCGACGCTGATGTGTGCGAGATCTTCACCGACGTCGACGGCGTCTACACGGCCGATCCGCGCGTGGTCGCGTCGGCCCGGAAGATCGACCGCATCTCCAGCGAGGAAATGCTGGAGCTGGCCGCTTCCGGCGCTAAGATTCTGCACCTGCGCTGTGTCGAATACGCCCGCCGCTTTGGGGTGCCCCTGCACGTCCGTTCCTCATTCAGCCAGAACGAAGGCACCTGGGTCCTGCCCGGCGCCGACGACAAGATCACGACTCAAGAGGGAGTTGCCTTGGAGCAGCCAATCATCTCCGGCGTTGCACACGATCGATCCGAAGCCAAAGTCACGGTTGTCGGCGTACCTGACATCCCTGGCAAGGCTGCGGCGATCTTCCAGGTCATCGCGGACGCCCACTCGAACATCGACATGATCGTCCAGAACGTCTCCACCCACGGCACGGGCCGGACCGATATCTCCTTCACCCTGCCGATCGTCGAGGGCGCCGAGGCCCTGGCCGCCCTGCACGCCGCGCAGGACCGGATCGGTTTTGAGAGCATCGAATACAACGAGAAGATCGGCAAGCTTTCGCTGATCGGCGCCGGCATGCGCTCGCACCCGGGCGTATCCGCCCGCTTCTTCGCGGCCCTCTCCGAGGCCGGCATCAACATCAACATGATCTCCACTTCGGAGATCCGCATCTCCGTGGTCACCCACGCGGATCTGCTCGACGACGCCGTCCGCGCCATCCACAGGGCGTTTGACCTCGACAGCGAGGACGAGGCCACGGTCTACGGCGGCACGGGCCGCTAAGCCGCACCTCAGCACCCGGGCGGAATCCCGGATCGCATAGGAAGCCACACAGGAATGGGGAAGGGAACGGCGCCTGCCGTTCCCTTCCCCGTCTCCGCCCGTCTTCGGCCGCGTCCCCACATCTCCGGCCAAATTCCCACGTTCCGGCCGCGTATTACGCGGCCGCCCCGGATGCCCCCGGCACCCGGGATCCCCCGGAACCGTCGGAATCGGCGAAGCGGGCCTCGTCAGATCTCTTCTTTCCAGAGATCCGTTTTCCGGACAGCGTAGTGGTGTCCCTGCGCGTCCGTCTCGACCTCGAAGCCGGCCAGGTCGTCTTCCGAGGCGTGCTCGAAGTCGTCATGCCGGTGAATTACAGGCGCCGCCGTGTCGCCTCGATTTGCGGGCCCGAACAGGAGCCTCAGCTTGTCGGTCTTTTCCATGAAAGCCCTAACAGCACGTGTCACTAGTCCCACCCCCTTTCCTCGTCCCGATGGTTCAGGATGCTGCACTGCGGTGTGTCAGTGCCCTCATTTTACGCCCGACGGCGGGAAATGGCCCGGGTGGGGTGCCGCCAAAAGGATCTAGCGCAGGGACTTGTCGTCAGGGTTCCGGGGCACCACATAGGTGCTGCCATCGGGCCGGTGCAGGGTCTCCCACTGTTCCGTTTCGGCCTGCCGCATCGCCAGCAGCCGCCGGTTCTGGTCGGTCATCGCGTGGCCGAGCGCACTGCGGTTGGCCGGCCCGAACACGGCCCGGAGCTTCCCGGTTGCCCGCATGAACCTCTCGGCGGCATTTTCCTTGGCCATGGCTATCCTTTCCTGGGAACAAGACAATGCTCCCAGTGTACGCTAATCATTAGTGCACTAATCATTCGAAGGAGTCGGTGTGACCGAAGGTACCCCAGCAAGCCAGGACGGACGCGGCACCCCCGGTGCGCACCGAGCGCCCGGAACACAGGACTCCCAGGCAGCACAGGATGACCTCCTGCTGGAACAGCAGCTCTGCTTCGCCCTGACGGTGGCCTCCCGAAGCGTCGTGGGTGCCTACAAACCCGTCCTGGACAGGCTCGGCCTAACCCACCCGCAGTACCTGGTCATGTTGTGCCTGTGGGAAGCGAGCCCGCGCTCGGTCCGCGACATCAGCGAGGCCCTGGCCCAGGAGCCGGCAACCATCTCGCCGCTGCTGCGCCGGCTCGAGACTGCCGGTTACATCACCCGCCAGCGGATGGAAGGCAACGAGCGCACCCTGGATGTCCGGCTGACGCCGCGCGGGGCCGCCCTGCGGGAGCAGGCCACCGAAGTCCCGGGCATCATGATGGCCCGGCTGGGCCTGACACGTGAACAGGTCGGCCAGCTGCACGCGTCCATGATGGACCTCATCGCCGCCACACGGCCAGGCACGGTCGACGCGCCCCGGCGGTAGACTGGGCAAAACAGAGGAGGACTGCTGATGCGCACGCAATCGGGCCGCCCGGCACTTGTTCTGGCGGCCATCCTGATGGCCGTGGCCGGATTGACCGCCTGCACGCCGAACGGCGGGCCCACACCTTCTCCCTCCACCGGCACGACGACGGGCACCCCCTCCAGCCCGTCACCCACAGCGCCGTCCGGCTCCCCGTCGCCGGAGACGGAGACGACGTCACCGGCACCGTCACCCACCGCCGCCCCGCTGCCGTCCGGCCCGGGCCAGGGCAACGCCGAGCTCGCCATCATGGTCAAGCCGTCCGAAGCCGGCACCGCGGCCAACTTCACGCTCGTCTGCCAGAACGGGGTTCCGGCGGCCGAAAGCCAGCACCCCAACGCCGCCGCGGCGTGCATCGCCATCAAGAACAATCCGGCCATCCTCAGCCCCGCCCCGCCGGGCAAGACCCAGACGTGCACCCAGCAGTACGGCGGCCCGCAGGTGGCCACCGTGACCGGCGTCGTGGACGGCCGGGCGGTTCAGGCGAGCTTCAGCCTGACAAACGGCTGTGAAATCGCCGCCTGGAACGCCGCCAAGGACGTCCTGGGCTCATCCGGCGGGGCGAGTTAAGCCCTTGCATCTCCAGCAGGAAGAGTGGCTGCCGCGCCAGGCCGCCCACGTCCAACGCGTCCGCCGTTACGCGGATCCCTACCTCGAGCGGCGTTCCGCCGGCCGGAAGCACCCGGTGGAGGACTTCCTTTTCACCTATTACACCCAGAAGCCCGGGCAGTTGCTGCGCTGGCACCCGGGCGCCGGCGTCGTGCTCTCCGGCCCCGAGGCTGCGGTGCGGAGCGGGTGGAAGTATTACCGCGCGGCCGATGCCGCGGAACGCGCGGCAGCCGGCCTGCCGGCAGGGTCACCGGCGGTGACTGTCGACGTCGACGCCTTCCTGAGGGAGCGCCGGGAGGCACTGCAGTTCGCCGGGATCATCCTGGCCGGGACGGCCGCGCGGCCGGCCCAGTTCGGCTGCTTCGGGCTGCACGAGTGGGCCATGGTCTACCGGCAGGACAAGTTCGACCTCCGGCATGAGTACCTGCAGTTGCGGCTGGGGTCCGGGCGTACCGACGAGGTGGTGGAGGAGAACCGGATCCGGTGCTCGCACTTCGACGCCTTCCGCTTCTATACGCCGGACGCCGTTCCGCTGAACAGCATGGTTCCCAGCAGGGAGAACCAGCGGGCCATGGAGCAGCCGGGCTGCCTGCACGCCAACATGGACCTCTACAAGTGGGCCTACAAGCTTTCCCCGCTGCTGCCCAGCGAGCTCGTCATGGACTGTTTCGAACTCTCATGGCGGATCCGGGCCATGGACATGCAGGCCTCGCCCTACGACCTCGCCGGCTGGGGCTATCCGGCGATCCGGATCGAGACACCGGAAGGCAAGGCCGAGTACGTTGGCTATCAGCGGGCGTTCGCGGCCGAGTCGCAGGAATTGCGCCAGCGGCTGCTGCACGAACTCACACCACTGCTGCGGGCCACTGCATCCCACGAAAGCACGGAAGGACGGCAATGACCGACCCCCATGACCGGCGCAGCCGGCACGACATCGACCTCACGATCCGCCTGACGGAGGCACCGGAAGAGCCGGAGTACACCTTCCATCTGGCGGCCGACGGCGGCAGCGTCGCCCCGGCGTCCACGCTGCCGGACCCCGCCGCGGCCCTGGCGGCCGTGCAGCGGTTCGGGGAGGACATCTTCTTTCCCAAGCCGGGACCGCCGAAAATGTGCACGCAGCAGTACGGCGGACCTCAGGTGGCCGTGGTCACGGGCTGGTTCCTGGGCCGCGAAGTGCACAGCGTGTTCAGCCGCACCGACGGTTGCGAGATCGCCCGCTGGCGGGCCATGGCGCCGCTGCTCGGCGGAGTGGCGGGCTCAACCGGCGCGATCTAAGTGCCGGGGCCGCCGTGCTGCCAGGCTACCGACCGGGCCGGACCGGCCGGCGGGACTGTCCTTAAATAGCGATGGCCGGCGGTGGGAACCGCCGGCCATCGCCGTCACTTCGGCGTTGAGTTTCCGCCTAGATGGCGTTGTTGGGGCGCTCAAGCTCCTGGTTCTGGAACTTGGACTGCGCGGCCGAGCCTTCCGAGGTCGGCGCCACCGAGGCACCGCCTGCAGCGTTCACGACGACGCTGACGAACGTCGGTTCGCTGGCACCGGCAAAGGTGATCCGTCCGATGTAGGAGCCGGGCTTAAGACCGGTCCAGTTCAGCGTGATCTTGCCCGTTTCACCGTTCGGCAGCACCAGAGGGTTCGGCGTGATGGTCGCATTGTTCTCGTTGGCACCGAGAACCGCGGCATCGACGCTTGCCTTCGCGGCCTTGCCGCCCGGGCTGGAGTACAGGTTCGCGTAGATCGTGTACGTGCCGGCAGCCGGATTCGCAATCGAGAGCGTCTCACTGGACGACGACGTCGCCACCTGCTCGACACCCCGTGGCGTGACGACCCACATGTCGAAGTCCGAGGCCGGGTCAGAGGAGATGACCGAGAACTTGGCCAGCGGAGCACCGGCCGGGACCTTCACAGTCTTGACGAAGGTCGAGGCATCGGCGCGGCCCGCGAACGGCCCGGGGACCAGCTCCACGGCAGAAGAATCCGCCTTGGACAGGCCGTCCAGCGTCATGTTGACGGGCGAGTTGGTGCCGGACACTACGCTGATGTCGCCCGAGCCGGTGCCGGATTCGGTGCTCAGGAAGACATCCTTCGCGGCGACCACAGACTGCGGCCGGACTGCGATCGGCGAGGTGGCGGTCTTGCCTGCACCCTCCCAGCTTAGTGAACCCATGGCGAACTTGCCCAGGGCAGCGCTCTTGTTCTCAAAGCTGACCTTGAAGGTCTTCTTCTCGCCAGCGGCCTTGAAGTTCAGTGCCGCCGGAGCAACGTTGACCTGAATTCCGGGCACATCGGCTTTGACCTTGTAGACGCCCGGAGTCAGGGCGGTCAGGGTCCGGGTCACGGTGATCTTGCCGGTGAGGTTGCCCAGCGAGAAGGACGGGACGTTCATGTCCCTCGGCAGGGTGCTGGACGCCAGGCCGAGGTTGATCCCCGTACCCTGGATGAATTTCCAGTAGTCCTCTTCGTTAGCATCGTAGACAAGACCCGGATCGACCATGCGTGCCGGATCCACCTGGCCCGCGCCGGTGGCGTGGACGTCGGTGTTCTTGGAGCCGTCGGCGTTCACGACATTGCCTGCCGTGGTCATCATGGCGGACTTGACCGTTGCCGGGGACCAGTTCGGGTTCTTGCCCAGGAGCAGCGCGCCGAAGCCGGCAACGTGCGGTGCGGCCATGGAGGTGCCGGACAGGAAGCCGAACTTTGCACCGTCGGCGCCAATCGGCGACACACCGGCCAGGACTGCAACACCCGGCGCGGTGACGTCCGGCTTCAGCAGATCCGAATCGGTGGCCAGCAGCGGGCCCCGGGAGGAGAAGCCGGCGATCTGCGGCTGCGCCTCCAGCGGCAGTCCGGTGGTGTCCTTGTTGACCAGGGAGACCTTGATGGCCGGGTTGGCGGTCACCTTGGCCTTGATGGCCTCGGTGGCCGGCGGGTTCACGTGGACGGTCGGGACAGCGTGCTGATCAGTGTCCAGCGAGGAATTGCTCAGGTTCACCAGGATCATGCCGACGCCGCCGCCGCGCTTGACCTCGGCGCTCTTGGCGACGCGGTCGACAACGCCGCGGTCACAGACCACAACCTTGCCGGCGACCTTCGCCGGGTCCAGGGTGCCGGGGCCGCACAAGGCCGGGCTGGTGCTCCCGGCGGCTGCAGCGTTGGCAGCCAGTACAACGCCGGCGTCCTTGACTTCATTGTTCATGATGCTGGCGCCGCGGAACTTGGTGCCGTCGGCGAATTCAACGGTGCCCTGAAGCTCCTGGGAGAAGCTGCTGGCGGCCACAGTGGTGACCCAGGGGCCGCCGTGGTTGACAGTGCTGGCCGTCGGACCGGAGTTTCCGGCTGACGCGGCGACGAAGATGCCCGCGGTAGCAGCGTTCAGGAAAGCAATCGAGACCGGGTCGATAACGGACGTCGCAGAACCGGAGATCGAGTAGTTCAGCACGTCCACTCCGTCTTTGACGGCCTGGTCGACGGCGGCAACGGACGAGGAGCTGTAGCAGCCGCCCGTGTTGGGGTCGGTGTCTTCCCAGCAGACCTTGTAGACGGAGAGCTTGGCAGCCGGCGCGATGCCGCTGGTCAGGCCGAAGCTGCGCCCGTCGACGAAGGTCTCGACGTTGGCGTTGCCCGCCGAGGTGCTGGCCGTGTGGGTGCCGTGGCTGGCGACATCGACCGGGGACAGCAGTTCTTCCGGGGCACGGTCGCCCGGGGGTACGAACTTCAGGAAGTCCTCGGCGAAGTAGTGCGCGCCCAGGACCTTGGAGTTGCAGGCAGAACCGTCGAAGTCCTGTCCTTTCTGGCACTCACTGGTGAATGTGTCGCCGTCGGACTTGAGCATTGCGATCTTGCCGTCCGCCGTCTTGTACGGCACACCGACGACAGGCTTGCCGACGAGGGGCTTGACCTCTTCCCCGGCGAAGAACGCGCTGGAGGGGGTATAGCCGGTGTCGATGACGCCGACGACGACGCCCTTGCCGGCGCCGTCCTGGCCGCCGAACTTCTTGTTCCAGGTTCCGTTGGGTCCGCTGAGCTTCAGGAAATCGGTGCTGGAGTAGTCCGGAGCGTTTTCCGTGTCAGGGGCAACCGTCAGCACGCTGGAGTCCTTGGCCAGCTTGATGGCCTGATCCGCGGTGAGGTTTGCGCTGAATCCGTTGAGGGCAGCGGTGAACTGCCGATTGATCTGGACGTTCTGCTTGCCTGCTACGTCGGCCTGCTTCTTTTTGAGGTGCGCCTCGTACTGCTTGACTTCAGCCCTGCTGCCATCCAGCTTCTTGCCCGGCGCAGGCTTGGTTGCCGCGAGTCCGGGCGTGCCGCCGTCATACGTGGCTGCCGGCTTGTCGGTCAGGACAACGATGTAGCGGCCGTCCTTGTAGTTGTTCGGGTCCAGATTCTTCTGTGCGACGCCGGTTACGGCCGGAGCTTGCCCCGGGGCCGCGTTGGCGGGTGCGATCGCGATGCTGGACAGAAGAACCGGCAAGCCCAGGGTCAGTGCCGCGGCCCTCCGGAGTCCCCCGCTTCGAAGGAAGCTCTTTCCTGGTGATGTCACGAGTGTTCGAACCTTTCGTAAAGGAACGGCCCGGCTTCATTGCCGGGCCCAACGGACTGGCGGGAACTCACCGGGCGATCGCCCGGCCTGCCCCGACGGATACCAGCCGATTCATACAGTACAGACTGAGAGCGAGATATGACATAGACCACAAGGAGGTATTTAAAATTTGTCACGCAACACGACATGATGCGATGGCGAGGCTGCTGAACTGCGTCAATGGGAACCTCAGGCCCGCACGGGCGCACCCCCACTGCGGCGTCTCAGCGCGGGGGACGCGGCCCCTGATGGTCCGCGGGCGTACCGCCGGCCTACCGGCGTCCTACCACCGGCTTACTTTCGGGGAGTCCGGACCACGTCGCTGATCCATGCGCGGGTCTTCTCATCCAGGGGCCCGGCCACCTTGGTCGCCTTCGCCGCACGGTCGGCCTTGATCTTCTGCAGGACCATCCGGCCCAGCCCGGCGAACACTGCAACGGCGACAACAGACAACACCACAGATTTCGGATTCTCAGCCATGCGCACATCCTACTGACCCGCAGCAGCCCCGACCATAGGGCGCAACCGCCCCACGGCGCCATTTCTCCAGCTCAAGGACCTGCCGGGGAGGCCTCGTTCACACTCACAGCCCGAATACGGCCGCACGCACCGTGGCCGGTAGAATGGGCATGCAAGCTCGCGGAGCGCCCTTTCACGCTGTATTCACCAAGCAGTCCTCAACACACAGCGGATCGGCGTGAGACGGCACCACTCCGCTGCGCCCTTACCCAACGCTCACGCACAGGAGTTACCGGATGCCCCGGATCGTTGTCGACGTCATGCCCAAGCCCGAGATTCTGGACCCGCAGGGGAAGGCCATCGTCGGTGCACTGCCCCGGCTGGGCTTTACCGCTTTCAGCTCTGTCCGCCAGGGCAAGCGCTTTGAACTCACGGTCGACGGCGAGGTGACCGAGGAGATCCTGGCCCAGGCCCGCGACGCCGCGGAGACCCTCCTGTCCAACCCGGTCATCGAGGACGTCGTCAACGTCGAGGTCGTTGAGGCCTGAAATGACTGAACTCCCCCTGATCGGCGAGGCTGTCGCCGTCGCCGCGCACCCCAGGCTCGCGGGTGCGAAGATCGGCGTCGTGACCTTCCCCGGCACACTGGATGACCGCGACGCCGCCCGTGCAGTCCGACTGGCCGGCGCCACCCCGGTGGAGCTCTGGCACGCCAGCACCACCTTGGGCGACGTTGACGCCGTCGTGATTCCCGGCGGTTTCTCGTACGGCGATTACCTGCGCGCCGGCGCGATCGCCCGCTTCGCGCCGCTGATGTCCAAGATCATCGACGCCGCCAATTCCGATGCCAAGCTGCCCGTGCTGGGCATCTGCAACGGCTTCCAGATCCTGACCGAGTCGCACCTGCTGCCCGGTTCCATGATCAAGAATGACCACCTGAAGTTCATGTGCCGCGACCAGGTGCTGCGCGTGGAAAACAACGCGACGGCCTGGACCGGGGACTACGCCGCCGGTCAGGAAATCACCGTGCCGCTGAAGAACCAGGACGGCCAGTACATCGCCGACGAGAAGACCCTGGACGCGCTCGAGGCCGAAGGCCGCGTCGTGTTCCGCTACGTCGGCTTCAACCCGAACGGCTCCCGCCGCGACATCGCCGGCATCTCCAACGCCGCGGGCAACGTGGTGGGCCTCATGCCGCACCCCGAGCACGCCGTGGAGGCCGGCTTCGGCCCCGAGCTCGGCTCCGGCACTGAGGGCCTCGGGTTCTTCACCTCTGTCCTGAACAAGATCGTGGGAGACAACAAATGACGGAGACACCCGCAGTGGCGGCGCCCGCGGAGACCGCCCGGAAGTTCAACATCGACACCGTCGAGAACGCGGCCAAGACCCCGGACACCGATCTCCCCTGGGCCGAACTGGGCCTGAAGCAGAACGAGTTCGACGAGGTCGTGAAGGTCCTGGGCCGCCGCCCCACCGGCGCGGAACTCGCCATGTACTCGGTGATGTGGAGCGAACACTGCTCCTACAAGTCCTCGAAGAACCACCTGCGCCAGTTCGGCGACAAGGTGACCGAGGAAATGAAGAAGGACATGCTCGTGGGCATCGGCGAAAACGCCGGTGTCACCAACCTGGGCGACGGCTGGGCCGTAACGTTCAAGATCGAGTCCCACAACTCGCCGTCGTTCGTGGAGCCCTACCAGGGCGCCGCAACCGGCATCGGCGGGATTGTCCGCGACATCATCTCCATGGGCGCCCGCCCCGTAGCGGTGATGGATCCGCTGCGTTTCGGGGCCATCGACCACCCGGACACCGCCCGCGTCATGCACGGCGCCGTGGCCGGGATCGGCGGCTACGGCAACTCGCTGGGCCTGCCCAACATCGGCGGCGAAATGGTCTTCGACTCCGTGTACCAGGGCAACCCGCTGGTGAACGCGCTGGCCGTCGGCGTGATGCGCCACGAGGACATCCGCCTCGCCAACGCCTCCGGCAAGGGCAACAAGGTGGTGCTGTTCGGTGCCCGCACCGGCGGCGACGGCATCGGCGGCGCCTCGGTGCTGGCCTCGGAGTCCTTCGATGACACCAAGCCGTCCAAGCGCCCCGCGGTCCAGGTGGGCGACCCGTTCGCCGAGAAGGTCCTGATCGAGTGCTGCCTGGAGCTCTTCAAGGGTTCTCTGGTCGAAGGCATCCAGGACCTCGGCGCTGCCGGCATTTCCTGCGCCACGTCCGAGCTCGCCTCCAACGGCGACGGCGGCATGGAGGTCGAACTGACCTCCGTCCTGCTCCGCGACCCCACCCTGACCCCGGGCGAAATCCTGATGTCGGAGTCGCAGGAACGCATGATGGCCGTGGTCACGCCGGAGAACATCGCCGCATTTGAAGCGGTCATGGACAAGTGGGCCGTGGAGTACTCCTGGCTGGGCGAGGTGACCGATACCGGCCGCCTCATCATCACGTGGGAAGGCGACGTCATTGTTGACGTCGACCCGCGCACGGTGGCCCACGACGGTCCGGTTTACGACCGCCCGTATGCCCGCCCCGAATGGCAGGACGCCGTCCAGGCCGACTCCTTCACCGGGTCCGTGCAGGACGCCGGCCGACCCTCCGCCCCCGCGGACCTGGCCGCCGCGATCACCGAACTCGTCGCCTCACCGAACATGTGCGACAAGTCCTGGATCACCAAGCAGTACGACCGCTACGTCGGCGGCAACACCGCCATGGCGTTCCCGGACGACGCCGGCGTGGTCCGGGTGGACGAGGAAACCGGCCTGGGCGTGGCCCTGGCCACGGACGCCAACGGCCGCTACACCTACCTGGACCCGTACCACGGCGCGCAGCTGGCACTGGCCGAGGCGTACCGCAACGTCGCCACCTCCGGCGCCGTGCCGATGGCCGTCAGCGACTGCCTGAACTTCGGCTCCCCCGAGGACCCCGACGTCATGTGGCAGCTCGCCGAAGCCATCCGCGGCCTGTCCGACGCCTGCATGGTGCTCGGCATTCCGGTCACCGGCGGCAACGTCTCGCTGTACAACCAGACCGGGACCACCCCCATCCACCCCTCCCCCGTGGTGGCTGTGCTGGGCAAGTTCGACGACGTCGCCCGCCGCACGCCGTCGGGCTGGAAGGAAGACGGACAGGCCATCTACCTGCTGGGCACGACGGCGGCAGAGCTGGACGGTTCGGAATGGTCCAACATGCGCGGACACCTCGGCGGCCTGCCGCCGAAGGTTGACCTCGAAGCCGAGCGCGAGCTGGGCCAGATCCTGATCAACGCCTCCCGCGACGGCATGGTAGATTCCGCCCACGACCTCTCCGAAGGCGGCCTCGCCGCGGCCCTCGTGGAGTCGTCCCTGCGCTACGGCGTGGGCGCCCGGATCGCGCTGCAGGACGTCCTGGACCGCGACGGTGTGGACCTGTTCACGGCCCTGTTCTCCGAAACCCAGGGCCGCGCCGTCGTCGCTGTGCCCCGCTCGGAGGAAATCCGCTTCACGGACATGTGCACCGCCCGCGGCTTCGCGCACGTCCGGATTGGTGTGGTGGACGCCGAGGGCGGCACGCTGGAGATCAACGGCGTCGAAACCATGAGCCTCGAGGCCCTCCGCGAAGCCCACGAGGCGACCCTGCCGAAGTACTTCGGCTAGTCCCCACCCACCGGGGCCCTAGTCCCATCGGTTGCTTCGCAACTGCCGTTTTGAACCCTCAAAACGGCAGTTGCGGAGCAACCGTTCGTTAAGGGGTGAGATCACCGCCGACCCGGGCGACGAAGTTCGTTAGGACCATCCGGTGGTTTGCGTCCAAGACATGCTGGGGCAGGGCTTTGCCGAGGTCCGCCCACACGAGGCCGAAGCTGCCGCGCATCTGAAGCTGGCCGGCCGGGCGGCCCATGAACCAATAGTGCAGGTGCGCGCCGCCGTCGCCCCAGCGGTTGATGTGGGCCCGGCCTACAAACTCCTGAGCCTCGATGGCCGCGGTGAGGTGGTTCATCAGCACGCCGAGTTCGGCGGCTAGCTCATCCGGAAGTTCCCCGGCGTCGTAATGATCGACCGGCTTGAGCATGAGCCCCACCGGCATGAGCATCGGGAAAAGTGGATGGATCCGCCAGCGGCCGTTCTGCCACAGGGTGGTGGCTCCGTCCGTGCAATCCGAGCAATCTGCGCCGTTCTCGCCGCGACGGGGCGGTTCCGGCAGCTCCGGCGCAGTAAGCGCCTTCGTGGTCAGTGGCCCCGCGAACGGGAACGACGGCCAGGCGGCAAACTCCGCCGCCGTGTCGTCGTCATGCGGCTGGGAGGCGAATTCGAAGTATTCGTCCGGCGTCATGGTCTGCGTCATGGCACCAGACTAGTGCCCGCACGGATTCCGTCCCTGAGCCTGCGGGGTTAGTCGTCGCTGCGGAGCTCCCGTTGCCGGGCGCTGAGGAGTTCGAGTTCGGGCCGGGCTGCCACGAAGCGTTCGACGGCGGCCAGCACGTCCACGAGGTGTGCCCGGTCTGCTGCCACCAGGCCGGCGCCCAACTGCGTGCGCCGGTGCTGTTCGTGGTCCCCGACCTCGGCCACGGAGACATCAAAGCGGCGCTTCAGCTCCGCCAGCAGCGGCCGCACCACGGAGCGCTTCTCCTTGAGGCTGTGAACGTTGCCTAGGAGGAGGTCGAATTCAATCCAGCCGATCCACATGCCATAAGCCTATCGATTGCTCCCTACCTGCCCCCTCGCCTCGCAAGCTCGGCCAGGGAACCCTGCCGGAGTGGGCCCACGGCCGTTTTGAGGCCTCAAAGGGCCGTTACGGAGCAATCGACGGGGTTAGAGGCGGTCCTCGGCGATGGTGAGCTCGCCCATCCGGTCCCAGCCGTCGCCGTCGAGCTGGCGACTGACGATGCGCGGCGTCTCGGCCAGCGCCTGCGGCATGTCCGCCATGGCCTGCTTGAAGTGGGCGCTGTTCACATGGTCTCCGGCGGCGTCGTCCTTGAAGGCCTCAACGAGGACGAATTCGTTGGGGTCCTCCACACTGCGGGACCAGTCGAACCAGAGGTTCCCGGGCTCCTGCCGGGTGGCCTGGGTGAAATCGTCCACGAGGCCCAGCCAGCGCTCGGACCAGTCCGGCTTGACCTTGAATTTGACGACGATGAAGATCACGAGCTGTTGCCTTTCATTCGGATTTCCGGAGGTTCCATTCTTGCAGGCGGTCAGCAGGCCTTGATGGCCTCGCGGGCCAGTTCCTGCTGCCGCGGCGTGCCGATCCTATCGGCCCACTGTTCCGCGAGCTGGAACTCCACCATGGCCTCGGTGCAGCGGCCGGCGTCGTGCAGCGTCCAGCCGAGGTTGTTGTGCAGCGAGATCATCCACCGTTTGGTCCGTTCATCGTGGACCGTGGAGGCATACTCCAGTGCGCTCCGGGTCCAGGTCTCGGCGTGGGCGGAGTCGGCAATGGCGAGCATGTGCAGCGCGTCCACGGCCAGGAATTCCTCGACCAGGTAGTCTGCCAGTTCCGCCGCCTGTTCAAAGAGCGGCACGGCCATCTCGGGGTGGCCGCTGGAATTGAGCACCCGGCCGCGTTCGAGCAGCACCCGCACCGCGACGGTGGGCTCGTCGGCGTCGACCGCGTCCAGCAGGGCGTCGGCTTCTTCGAAGCGGCTTTGCAGCCCGATGGCCCGACCCAGCTGGGTGGTGAGTTCGGCGCGTTCGTCGGCGTCGTAGCTGTCATCTGCGGCGGCCGCCCGGAACCGGGCTTCGGATCCGGCGGGATCGTCGAAGTTCCACAATTGGTCAAGGGTTTTCTGTTCCAGCATCCATCTGCTCCTGATCAGCTTTCACCTGCGGCCAGTTCGTGTGCACTCCCAATGTATCGGGAAGTGACATGCCTTTGTGCGCGTCCCGTCAGGGCGCTGCCGGCCGC
The DNA here is from genome assembly GCF_056406415.1 of Arthrobacter sp. P1_C12_2. Lineage (NCBI taxonomy): Bacteria > Bacillati > Actinomycetota > Actinomycetes > Micrococcales > Micrococcaceae > Arthrobacter > Arthrobacter sp. P1_C12_2. The sequence goes on from NZ_JBFUAF010000019.1 coordinate 88,400, forward strand.
GTAGAACCAGTTGGAAGGCCTGCTGAAGGCGGTGATTTTCAGGAACACCCGCCCGGCGTCGTCGATCTCCACTTCGAAGGCTTCCTCGCCCCTCACTGGATGGCCGGGCAGTGTGCCGTACCCGAAGCCGGCACGCTGCGGCCCGTCGCCGGACGCCGGCTGGCACACCCACACCACCTCGCAGGGCGCGTTGATCCGGAAAGGTCCGACGCCGAATCCGTTCACCACGCGCGCGCCGGGCACGACGGCGTCGGAGTCGGTGCGGATGCGCAGCCCGGAGCGTTTCTGCAGCTGCCAGGAAAGAATTCCCTGCGCCACCCTCCGGTACAGTGCCAGTCCGTCGCCGAGGTACGCCTGGGACACCAGACAGGGAAAGCCTTCGGGCGCCTGCCCGTGCTCGGTGGAGCCGATGCCCGGATAGTTCAGCCCGGCCCGCGCCGCGCGGCCGGTGCCGGGATCGCCGCTCATGTGCCCTCGCCCCTGGCCAGTCCCGCCCAGCCCAGCTGCTCGCGCTGCTTTCGACTGAACGAGGCGACCACCAGGTCATAGGAATCCTCCACCATGTCCCGGATCATGTCATCCGGCAGCGCACCGTCCAGCCGGACCCCGTTCCAGTGCGTCTTGTTCATGTGCCAGGCGCCGGTGATTTCCGGATGGACGGCCCGCAGCTGTTCGGCCAGGGCCGGCTCGCATTTGAGGCTCACGGACCAGTCCGCCGGGTCCATGGCGGAAGCCGCGAACATCTTGGCGTCCTGCCGCGCGCCGCCGGAAATACCCGCCCGCACCTTGAAGACGGACGTCTCCGGGCCGAAGGGAAAGTCCTCAAAGGCGCCGGGGAAGCTCAGACAGATCTCGCGGAGGGTGGCAACGTCCATGGCACGAGCCTATCCGGCTGCGGGCTACGGGCCGCTAGAGGCCTACGCGCCAGCCTTCGCGGGCGGGGCACTCGTTCACGACGACGTCCAGCCCGGCGGCCTTGGCGCGGTCCACCGCGGCGTCATCGAAGACACCCAGCTGCAGCCAGACGGCCTTGGCGCCCACGGCGATGGCCTCGTCGATGACGGCCCCCACCCTGTGGGAGTTGACGAAGCAGTCCACGACGTCGATCGGGTGCTTCCCCGCCGGGATATCCGTCAGGGAGCGGTATCCCTTCTCCCCGTGGACGTCGTCGCCGGGCAAGTTGACCGGAATGATTTCCATGCCCATCCGGTCACGGACAAACAGGGAGACTTCATACGCCGAGCGCCATTCGTTGGTGGTCAGTCCGACCACCGCCCACGTGCCTTTGGTTCGCATGAGGCGGTCAATCACTGTCGGATCGTTAACGTGGGCCATGCATCAACATTACTCCTGCAATCTTTCCCGGCAATCATCGAATAAATGAATGATCTGCCCCGTCAGGCGCAGCCGTGAACTTCGAGCGAGGTTTAACGAGCGGCTTATGGGTTGACGGGGGCCTTGGTCGGAACGACGCCGGGCAGGGTTGGGGTGGTGCGGCCCGGAACGCGCGGCAGGTCCCTGTCTCCGTTTCGCCCGCCGCCCGGAAGTCCGGGCGCTTCGGGCCTCTGGCCTGGGGTCGGAAGGATGCCGTCGCGGCCGACGGCGGGCGGCGAGGCGGGCCGCCCGTGTCCGGCCGCCGGGGAGCCCGGAGTTCTTGAGCTGTTTGGCGTTCCCGCGCCAGTAGGTGCAGGCCCGGGCGTTCCGGGACGGGACGTGGCGGCCGGCACGGGAAGGACCGGGACCGAGGACGGCGACGGCTGGACATGCTCAGGGGCCGGTGCATCTTGCCCCGCGGGCTGGAATATGACGCCGACGGTTTGGCTGACGTTATGCCGGAAGTCCTCGCTGGATGCCGCCACGGCGCCGGCACCCAGGGTCATGGCACCCACGACGGCGCCACCGACGATTGCCAGCCGACGCTTCCGGCCGCGGCGCTCGGCGAGGCTCGTGACCCGGGTCGGCAGCGATTCATCGGCGGCATCCGTCACGGTCGTGACCGTGGGCAGCGCCGTCGTCATGGCTGATTCACGGGTGGCGGGACCGGCTGCTCCGGCTGCGAGCAGGGCCGCGAGGTCGGCGCGGGGCGCGGGAGCCGCATCCGGGACCAAGTCGCGGAGCTGTTCCAGTGCGCTCCGGAGCTCGGCCGCGGTTTCGAGGCCGGAGTCGCTCAGCATCACTTGGATGCTGCCATCCTGCTGGGGGTCGCGGGTGCCGGTCATGATGCTGCGTGGTCCTTTTCGGTTACGAGTTCGCGCAGGGCACTGAGCCCGCGGCGCTGAAGCTGTTTGATGGCACCCGGCGTCTTGTCCATGATGCCGGCCACCTGTTCGATGGAAAGGTCCGCGACTATCCGCAGGACCAGAACTTCCCGTTGCTCCTCGTTGAGCCTCGCGAGAGTGTCCGAGATACCGCCCAGGGATCCGAGCACCTCGTCCTCGGCCGACGCCGAGTAGCGTGCGTCGTTCAGGGGGTCGTATTCGGCCAGGTACGGCGTGCGTTCTGCCCGCCGCCTGTAGTCGACCAGCCGGGCGTGGGCGACGGAGAAAATGAACGTCCGCAGACCCGTGTGGCCGCCGCGGACGCCGGCCAGTTTCGGCAGAACGTCCACGAACACGTCTTGGGTCAGGGCCTCGGCGTCGTCCACGCCGCGGGCCCGGAAGTAGCCCAGCACGGCCGGGGAAATGACCGCGTACACCGCGCTGAAGCCAGAAGGGTCACCAGCTAAAGCGGCTGACAATTCGTCGTCGCTTAGCTGCTGTGCCAAGAGGCTGTCCTTCCGTTTACTGCTGGGGTGCGGCCCCCGCAAGTCTAGCGGCCGCACCCCGGAGCCCTTCAAAATGAAGGGCTCCCTCCTTGCTTTCAGACCCGTGCCGGGTCCAGGCTAAACAGCCAGAAATTACTTGTCGTGCTGGGGCAGCTCGACGGACGGCTGGGCCGGAATGGCCGGGGTTGCCGGGACGCCGTGGCCACCGGGGACCGCGGGGGTCGCCGGAACTGCGGCCTTAACGTTGGCGTTGGCGTGTGCCTCGCCCGCAGCACCCTTGACGCTGACGCCGCCCTTGACGGTGGCGCCGTCCTGGTCAGCGTCGACGGAGCCTTGGCCGGAGCCTTCGGTGCCGTCAACGTCGGCGTCGGCGTCGCCCTTGGCGGAGCCATCAGTCGACGGTGCCGCCGGAACTGCGGGGACGGCCGGCTTTGCCGGAAGCGTAGGCGTGGCCGGGACAGCTGGCGTGGCGGGCGTAGCGTGGTTCACTTCAGCCTGCTCGGTGCTGGACATCTGGGCCGCGTTGGCCAGTCCGATGCCGGAGAAACCTCCGACTGCCAGGATGGCGGCGCCGACAACAATCTTGGTGGTCTTGCTAACACTCTTCATAACAGCAGTACATCCTTTGTTTTTTTGGTGGAAGGCGGGCTGAGGCCTCATGGGGGCAGTCGACAGCCCGCTCTCGCCGTGGAAGGCTGGCCGGCGCCCATGGGGGCAGGCGCCGGCAAGCGCTTACGGTAAAGGGCCGACCGGAGACCAGATGGGGGGAAGGCGCCGGTCGGCACTTACAGTGGAAGGCCAGCCGATGTCTGGTGGGGGGTCCAACACTCCGGCGGCGCTTACAAAGAGGTAATCGCTGGGCGGGCTCGAAAGGTTACGCACCATCCGGAAATTTCTTGATTTCTTTTTTAGGGCCGGTGCTGCCGGGGCTTAACGACGACGGCGGCGGGTCCCCCGCCAGGGAACCCGCCGCCGGAGCATGCCGTGTCAGGACCGGAAGAGCCCACTGTAGGCGTTGAGGGCGATCTGGCCGCCGAGGTGGGCGTAGAGGACATTGCTGCCGGCCGGAATCTCCCGGCTTTTCACGAGGTCGATCAGCCCGGCCAGGGACTTGCCCTCGTAGACGGGGTCCGTGATCATGGCCTCGAGCGAGGCGCCCAGGCGGATGGCGTCCAGGGTGGAGTCGACGGGGATCCCATAGAGGTCCCCGGCCCAGCCCTCCATGACGTTGATTTCGTCGTCACGGAGTTCCCGGCCCAGGCCGATCAGCTCAGCGGTGTTCCGGGCGATGCGTTCAACCTGGTCGCGGGTCTTCGCCAGGGTCGCCGAGGCGTCGATCCCGATCACGCGGCGGGGTTTGTCCTGGCCGGCAAAACCCGCGATCATCCCGGCGTGGGTGGACCCCGTGACCGTGCAGACGATGATCGTGTCGAAGAAGATGCCGAGCTCCCGTTCCTGCTCTTGCACCTCGTAGGCCCAGTTGGCGAAGCCCAGGCCGCCCAGTCTGTGGTCGGACCCACCGGCCGGGATCGCGTAGGGCTTGCCGCCGGCGGCTTTGACCTCTTCGATCGCGTTCTCCCAGCTGCTGCGGATGCCGATGTCGAAGCCCGCACTGTCCAGCCGGACGTCGGCGCCCATGATGCGCGAGAGCAGGATGTTGCCTACCCGGTCGGACAGCGGGTCCGGCCAGTCGACCCAGTTTTCCTGGACCAGGCGGGCTTTGAGGCCGAGTTTCGCGGCCACCGCCGCGACCTGGCGGGTGTGGTTGGACTGGTACCCGCCAATCGAGACCAGGGTGTCCGCACCCTGCGCCAAGGCATCCGGGACGAAGTATTCGAGCTTGCGGGTCTTGTTGCCGCCAAACGCGAGGCCGCTGTTGACGTCCTCGCGTTTCGCCCAGATCTGCGCCCCGCCCAGGTGCGCGCTGAGTCGCGGCAGCGGGTGGATGGGGCTCGGCCCAAACGTCAGGGGGTAGCGTTCGAAATCGGTGATGGCCATCGTCGGTCCTTCGCTCGCGGTGGAAACGGCTTAGCAGTAGGGCTTGCTTAAATGCGACGGCGGCGGGCCGCCCTCTCCAGGGTGGCCCGCCGCCGTCGTGCGCCAGTTGGTGAAGCGTCAGCCGATACTAGTCGTTGATGAGGTCGTTGACCACGATCGTCTGGTCGCGGTCCGGGCCGACGCCGATCGCGGAGAAGCGCGTTCCGGAGAGCTTTTCCAGAGCCAGGACGTAGTTCCGGGCGTTTTCCGGCAGGTCCTCCAGGGTGCGGGCGCCGGTGATGTCCTCGGTCCAGCCTTCGAAGTATTCGAAGATCGGCTTGGCGTGGTGGAACTCGGTCTGGGTCATGGGCATTTCGTCATGCCGCACGCCGTCAACGTCGTAGGCCACGCAGACCGGGATCTGCTCGATGCCGGTGAGGACGTCCAGCTTGGTCACGAAGTAGTCGGTGAAGCCGTTGACCCGGGAGGCGTGGCGCGCCAGCACGGCGTCGTACCAGCCGCAGCGGCGGGGACGGCCGGTGTTGACGCCGAACTCGCCGCCGGTCTTCTGCAGGTACAGGCCCATCTCATCGAACAGTTCCGTGGGGAACGGACCGGCGCCCACGCGCGTGGTGTAGGCCTTGATGATGCCGATGGAACGCGAGATCCGGGTGGGGCCGATGCCGGAGCCCACGGAGGCGCCGCCCGCGGTCGGGTTCGAGGACGTCACGAACGGGTAGGTGCCGTGGTCAACGTCCAGGAAGGTGGCCTGGCCGCCCTCCATGAGGACCACCTTGCCCTCGTCCAGGGCGGTGTTCAGGACATAGGTGCTGTCGATGACCAGCGGGCGGAGGCGCTCGGCGAAGGAGAGGAAATACTCCACGATCTCGTCCACCTCGATGTCCCGGCGGTTGTAGACCTTGACCAGGAGCTCGTTCTTCTGGCGCAGCGAGCCCTCTACCTTCTGGCGCAGGATCGAGGCGTCAAAGACGTCCTGGACGCGGATGCCGAGGCGGGCAACCTTGTCCATGTAGGCAGGGCCGATGCCGCGGCCGGTGGTGCCGATGGCGCGGCTACCGAGGAACCGCTCGGTGACCTTGTCCAGCACCTGGTGGTAGGGCGCCACCAGGTGCGCGTTGGCGGAGACACGCAGCTTGGAGGTGTCCGCGCCGCGGGCCTCCAGTCCGTCGATCTCCTGGAACAGGGCTTCCAGGTTCACCACGCAGCCGTTGCCGATGATCGGAACCGCGTTCGGGCTCAGGATGCCGGCCGGAAGGAGCTTGAGCTCATACTTCTCACCGCCTACGACGACGGTGTGCCCGGCGTTGTTGCCGCCGTTGGGCTTGACGACATAGTCAACGCGGCCGCCAAGCAGGTCAGTGGCCTTACCTTTGCCTTCGTCGCCCCATTGGGCTCCGACGATCACGATTGCTGGCATGGGATCCTCCCCCATTCGTTCGGGCCGAACCACAGTCATTCCCGCAGCTCAGCGCCGTTCATGAGAATGCCCCGAATCTACCGCTGTGTTCGTATCCAACGCCAGAGTTCCGGGGCTCTTACCACCCAAGTTTAGCCGAAAACGGTGAACGGCATCGCTTTGGGTCCTTGCTTGGACGCGCCGTCTAGCCTGCGGTGAACGCCAGGGCCGCTTCCGCGAGTGAGGGCCACGCGTCCGCCGCCGCCACAGGCACTTCCACCCAGTCCTTGAAGGGGCGTTCCATCCCGGACGGATCAAAGAACCGCGCGCCGGGCAGTTGGAGGGCGCGGGCGTGATCGGCCGAATCCCTGCCCAGCTTGAAGGCCATCGCGTCCCCGGTGAGGCAGGCCATCGCCTTGCGGTTGACCATCAGGGCCCGGGAGCCAAAGGTCTGGCCCAGTGCGACGCCTGCACCGGCGAGGTCTGCGGCCACGCCTTCGAAGGCGTCGACGGCGGCAGCGGACGATTCTTTCTTCTTCATGGCGTTCGTCATAGCTGCATCATCCACCAGGTCAGACTCGACACATAACGGGAACCACTTGCGGGACAGCGCGGCGTGGAATTGAGTGGGAGTGAGAATCCCGAGCGGCCGAAAGGAAACCACGCCATGTCCCGGAACACCGACCACATCCGCGTGACCCATGCCGGCTCCTTGCCCCGCACGCCCGAGCTGATCGCCGCGAACGAGGCCAGGGAAACAGACGGCATCACGCCAGAATTCCTGGACCTGCTCGAAACCTCGGTGGTGGACGTCGTCCAGCGCCAAAAGGACCTGGGCATCGACATCCCCAATGACGGCGAGTACGGGCACACGATGTCCAGCTCCGTGGACTACGGCGCCTGGTGGAATTACTCCTTCTCAAGGCTCGGCGGCCTGGAACCGACCGATGTGGACCGCTGGGCCGACGCCAAGGTGCACCGCTCCTCGCCGGGCCACATCGTCCTGACCTCCTTCCCCGACCGCCGGGACCGGCTGAAGTTCGATGACGCCTACAACGACCCCTCCTCTGGGATCCTGGCCCACCGCAAGGCCGTCACCCAGCCGAAGATCGCCGGGCCGCTGACGTACACGGGCCAGGAGCTCGTGGCCGCGGACATTGCCAACCTCAAGACCGGCCTGGCCGCGGCCGGGCTCGCCGAGGGGTTCGTCGCCTCCCTCTCCCCCGGGTCGTGCGCCCGGGTGGCCAACGAGTTTTACGGCAGCGACGAGGAACTCCTCTTCGCCTGCGCCGACGCGATGCGCGAGGAATACAAGGCCATCATCGACGCCGGCCTGACAGTCCAGCTCGACGATCCCTCCCTGGCCGAGAGCTGGGACCAGATCAACCCCGAGCCGAGCCTGGCGGACTATCTGAAGTTCATCCAGCTCCGGGTCGAAGCAACAAACTGGGCGCTGCGCGGTCTTCCGCAGGAGCGGATCCGGCTGCATGTCTGCTGGGGTTCCTGGCACGGCCCGCACACCACGGACATCCCCTTCGCGGACATCCTCGATTCCGTCCTGCAGGTCAATGCCGGCGGCTACTCTTTCGAGGCGGCCAACGTCCGGCACGAGCACGAATGGCGCGTCTGGGAGGATGCGAAGCTCCCCCAGGGGAAGGTCATCATCCCCGGCGTCGTCTCGCACGCCACCAACGTCGTGGAGCATCCGGACCTCGTGGCCGACCGGATCGTGCGCTTCGCCGAGCTCGTGGGTCGTGAAAACGTGATTGCGTCCACCGATTGCGGGCTGGGCGGCAGGGTGCATCCCGAAATTGCGTACGCCAAGCTGGAGGCCCTCGGCGATGGGGCCCGCCGCGCCACCAAGCGGCTCTGGTAACTGCACCGGACGGCAGAGCCGGGGGCCGGCGCTGCATTTCGCGGGGCTTGATAGACTGATAAGGATCGACCAGGAATCGGTCCACACCACATTTTCACACCACACCATTGCTCCGCATGCCCGGTATTCGGCGTGTCTGCATCCGGTGTGGCAGCTTTGCCAATCCCGCAGGAGACCCAGCAACATATGACAGCCCTGGCCACCGAAAATTTCCGCGAAGAGCTCCTGAGCCGCCGGTACGAACCTAACGTCGCCCCCGTCAACGAGCTCCTTGACGTCCTCCAGGCAACCAAAGCTGGCACCGCTGTCCCCTATGTGGACCCCATGCACGACGTCGATGAGTGCCGCATCATCAGCCTGTACTCCAACATCGGCACCGCGGACGCGTCAGGCTTCATCACCGCCGGCGATGATGAGGCGGCCACCCGCATGCTGGGCATCCAGTGGAAGCTGGGCCTGCGCCCCGAATTCGTCATGCCGTGGAACGTCCACCCGTGGTACGTCCCCGGCGAGCCCAATGGCAAGTTCACGCCGGACCAGATTTCCGCCGGCCTCAAGCCGCTGCTGAAGTTCCTGGCACTCGTGCCCCGCGCCTCCGTGATCGTAGCCCACGGCACCGAGGCCAACCGCCTGGCCAACCTGCTGCTCAAGACCGAAGTGCCCATGATCTGGCGCCGGGGCCTGAAGACTTACAAGGTCCGCTCGCTCAGCGGCCGGGCGTTCGCCGGCACCCCGGTCCGGCAGGAAGAGTACCTGGCCGAGATGCACACCGCGTACGCGGATGCCATGGCCCGCACGGGCCTGGCCAAGGCCAGCTGATACCCAGCCGCACCTTGA